>DRJN01000076.1 GCA_011052165.1 Gammaproteobacteria bacterium | reverse complement strand
TTTATGATACACGGCCTTGCCGGATGGGAGAACGCAACCGCCTGTGGATAGCGCTGCCGGCACGCGGCTTCGATGGGTCAAGGCGCCCCTGCCAGCGATGAACTCACCCGACAGAATCCAATACCCAATAGGTTGGAATTCCAACGAATACGGGGATTATGCTCTATACTCTCAGGCCACCCGCTTGATCACCAGTTCCAACCGAATCTCGTCATAGGGCACAAAAAGACCGTCCCCGGACTCCTCAACCAGACCGAAGTCCCTCAGTTGTTTCACATCCCGCTGAAGGTTTCCGGCATCCACATCGAGTGTCCGAGCAAGTTCACGCAGTCTGATCGGGCCGATCCGCTGAAGCTCCTGCAGGATATGTATACGCTTGGGTGCCAGCACTTTGTGCAATAGATCGAGATCGGGGAATGACAGGAATTCGCCCTGATGCTTTCCTCTTGCGGCCGACAGAAAGCGTTTGTTGGCCGTTTTTCGGTCAGCGACTTCAATCGTCAAAATCTTCATCACAACACACCTCTTAGTGTATCCACCTGTTTCCAGAAGTCATCGAGCAGTTTTTCCAGTGATTCAAATTTGTAGGCCAACTCTTTATCGCCAAGGTGGTAATGGTCGCCCTTACCCGGTTCGTTATCGAAGCGCAGTAAGCACTGGCCATCCACCACATAGGCCAGTCGGTACTTGAACGCATGCTCGCTTCCCTGGAGATGACTCGGTACACGCCAGACAACCATTTCGGCAAACGCATCCTCACTAAGCACGAGGCGTTGTCTGAGGAGTTGCTCTGCCTTCATGTTGTTAATTATTACAACATCGCCAGGTGTTGTCAATAACTACAACAGGTTGGTTGGTAACTACTGGCTTTTAGCTCCTTGCGTAAGAAAAACCGACAACCATTTTGGCGACGGAATTGATAAAATAAGTTATAAATCAATCGGAAAGATGAAAATGTCCAGCAGGTGGCGGTCGGGATTATTGACAATTCATTAACCAGCTATCAATTGGCAGCGAGGGGAAAGGGGTGAAAAATGACTAAATAACAATGGCATGCCCCTCCCATCGGATTAGGGTGGAGCATAACTTGCACGAAAAGTGATGAAATTGGAGGAGGCGTAGAAACCGCCGTCCGGATCAACAATCAACAAGGCCCTGGAATCCACGGGCCGGAGGAGAAAACCGCATGAAATCACGTTTATTGAGCACAATCAGCGCCTGTGCCATCGCTTTTGTTTCCCTGACCGCACAGGCGGTGCCCGTCATTGGTCAGGGCACCTGGGAGACCACGCTGCAAGGCCGCGACCTGGATGGCAATGCCGCCACGTACGAGGCCTACTATGACACCACACTGGACATCACCTGGCTGGCGGATGCGAATGTCAATCTCATGACCTGGGATGCAGCCAACACCTGGGCCGCCAATCTGAATGTCAATGGGGTGACCGGCTGGCGCTTGCCGACCCTGGTGGATACCGGGGCGCCAGGTTGTGACTTTGCCAACACCGGCACCGACTGCGGCTACAACGTACAAACCGGCAGTGCGGCGACCACGGTCTATAGTGAGATGGCGAGCCTGTTCTACGACACCCTGGGCAATCTCGGCTATTACGACACCGGCGGTAATAGGCGGCCCCAACCCGGCTGGGGCCTGACCAACACAGGTCCCTTTAGTAATTTCCAGTCCAACAACTATTGGTCCGGGTTGGAGTACGCGCTCAATGCCACCACCGGCGCGTGGTACTTCTACTTCAGCGACGGCTCCCAGTACGGCGGCAATAAGTCCAATAGCGGCTACGCCCTGGCTGTTCGTCCCGGCGATGTCAGCGCGGTGCCGGTACCTGCCGCCGTGTGGCTATTCGGCAGTGGCTTGATCGGTTTGCTGGGTTTGGCAAGGCGCAAGCGCTGACATTTGGCGCTTTGGTGATTGGAGTGATTTGGCTCTTTTGAGGGGGTTTGGGGGAGCCTTCCCCCAAGCGGTTTGAAAGATTTATTCGCGGGCAAGCCCGCTCCTACGCACCAACCACGATTGGGGCAATACAGGATAGTGTCAACATGAACTCCGAAACTTGAGTTGTAACCGGTTGAAACTGACGGCAGTTGATGGCAAACAACGCTTAACCGACGTCGCTACCGCTGAAACCTTGCTCCGATTGGTACGATCTGTACCCAGCCCCAAAGCCGAGCCTATTAAACTCTGGTTAGCTAAAGTAGGTTATCAGCGAATGCAGGAAATGGCCGATCCGGCACTGTCTCTCAATCGCGCGAGGGAAACCTGGCAGAAACATGGTCGTAGTGAGAAATGGATTCAACAGCGCATGACGGGGCAGGAAACCCGAGCCATGATACACGGCCTTGCCGGATGGGAGAACGCATGCGCATTATTACTGTGAACGTGAACGGTATCCGGGCTGCGGCCCGCAAGGGGTTTTTCAGCTGGATGAGCCGTCAGCGTGCCGATCTGATCTGTATTCAGGAAACCAGGGCGCAGCTTCACCAGCTCGAGGACAGAGTGTTCCGGCCACGCGCTTATCACGCCTATTTCCATGATGCCGAGAAGAAGGGATACAGCGGAGTTGCGATTTATTGCCGGCGCAAGCCGGACAAGGTGATCGAGGGCCTGGGCTGGCCGGATGTGGATGCAGAGGGCCGCTACCTTGAGGTTCAGTTCGGCGCGCTCAGTGTGATCTCCCTTTACATGCACTCCGGTTCTTCCAGCGAAGAACGCCAGCAGAAGAAATTCGCCATGATGGACCGCTTTATGCCTTATCTGCGCAAACTGCGGCGTAAACGCCGCGAGTATATTATCTGCGGTGACTGGAATATCGCCCACCGGCGGATCGACCTGAAAAACTGGCGGGGCAATCAGAAAAATTCAGGTTTTCTGCCTGAAGAGCGAGACTGGATGGATGAGTTGCTGGGTCCGGCAGGTTATGTCGACGCGTTCCGTGTCGTTGACCAGCGGCCTGATCAGTATACCTGGTGGTCAAACCGCGGCCGGGCCTGGGAGAAAAATGTGGGTTGGCGCATCGACTACCAAGTGGTGACACCGGGTATGGCCGACAAGGTGAAGGCGGCCAGGATCTATAAGGCAAAACGCTTTTCCGACCACGCACCGCTGATTATGGATTATGATTACCCATTGGCCTGAAGTCATTAAAAGACCACATAGGCTGGAATTCCAACGAATACGGGGTTTATCTTCTATACTCCGCGGTGAGCATAATATCGGTATAGATAAGGTTGAAAGACTGGCGCTAGAAATTACAATTTGTAGACCGATCGGGTGCGCCGATCCTGACGTGTCGGCGTCCCCTACCTGTCCTCCTTAATGGTGGCTTTTTCACCCTCAGCTTAACCCACGTCGCTTGAGGGTGGGCAGGTCAATGTATAATGTCTCGCCCTGGATGCGCGTATGACTGATATTTCGGGAGAGCTGCTGGATTCGGTTCACTCCGCCGGCGCCTGCCTGGTGGATATCCGTGAGCTTGCCGGCAAGCTTGTCTATCTTTCCACAGGACAGATCGAGCCGCTCCTACTTAGGTTCGCGGACGATGGCGAAGACCGGGCAGTGAGTCGGCTATTGCAGGCCTGCGCGTCAAACGGGGTGAAGCTCGATCCTGAAGTTCTCTGCCGCTGTATCGGCGTGTGCGAGGAGATGCTCGATTCGGCTCCCTGTTTTGCGCTGCAGGACGAGAGCGCCATTCAACCGCTGCTGACCGCGACCGCCGCCGAGGAGTTGGCTGTCGAGCGGAAGATCTACGCCGCCCGCTTGGCGGCCGAGCTAACCATCAGGTTCGATCTGGACCCGCAACCGGTCCGGAAGGTACTCTGGAAGCAAGAACATGGCGCGCTGCCGTCCCACTACAGGGTCTTAGTCGAGCAATCGCTGCAGATTCTGGAACAAGCCTCAAATCCCGAGCAGTCCCATATCCCCAGCTGGAGTGAATTTCAGCTCTCGGATATCTTGCCCAAACACAGGCCCCGTTCTGTTATCGGCGGCGACTACACGGTGCGGCGCCCGATCCCCAAACTCGGACGCAATGATCCCTGCCATTGCAGCAGCGGCAAGAAGTACAAGAAGTGTTGTTACCTCAAGGATCAGGAGTTGTTGCGAGACGCCTCCCAGTACGCCGGTACCACCAGGAGTGAGCTGAAGAGCAAACCTGGCCTGGTCAATGATCCGGATGTCATCTACAACATGCGGGCCTACGAGTTGAAAAGGCTAGTGCCATCCGAGCTGGGCGAAAACCAACTGATCACTGGCTACCAATGTGCATTGGACTACGGTCTGCGGGAACTCGCCTTCGATATGCTCGTAGAGTGCGAGAAACGCCCGAGCGAGCAAGACTTCGACCGCGGGCATTTCGAAGATCTCCTCGATCGGGTCCTGGAAGTAGGTAACCTTGCTCTGGCGCGAAAGATCAGGGATCACTGCGGGGAGCACACGTGGTATCGGCCGCATGCGATCCAGTTCCGCTTCGATCTGCTGGAGAATCCTGAGCGCTTCGACCCGCTGGAGCACGATTGTCGCACGTCCGTGTCCGGGATCCTGGACGAAGAGGCCGAGGAAGACGAGCCATTGATCCGCCTCGTTTACGACTGCGCACCGCGCTACCCCGCTCTGGCAATTGTCTTCGCGCGCGCCGCGATAATAAGCAATCCGGATCGGTACTTGAGCAACGAGATGTTGCTGGACATCATCCGTGACGCCCGCGTCGATCTGGATCTGGAACCCTGGAACGATCCGGCGGAATCGCTACTCGACTGGATCGAGGATCGGACCCAGCTCAAGGAAAAGGCGGAGGCCGAAAACGAGGAGGTTAAGCAACTTTCCAGCAGGCTGGAGACAGCACGTGCCGCCCTCACCGAAAAGAAACAGGCATTGCGTGAGATGGAACAAACGGTTAAAGAGCTCGGAAGCAAACCGGAGAAGGCCCATGAGCCGAACCTGAAAGACGACGCCAAGAGGCACGGCCTGGAGACCGCCGACCATCAGAACAGGGAGGAGACACTACAACGGCTACGCGTCCAGGTGGCAGGCCTTAAAGCGGAAATCGGCGAGCAGCAGGAACAGCGTGGTCAACTGCGAAAAATGCTGGAGGAGGAGCGCAAGAAGCTCTCGGCGCTGTCGATGCAGAGTGCGCTGGCGGAACAAACCGGTCCCGACGAGGATGCTGTCATCGTAGAGTTCTCGGGCAAACCCACCCTACCGGAATATACGGACGCTTTCCGGAAGATCTGCGCATCCCTCCCGCCAACCCTCGCTGCTAAGGCAATCCTGGCGGCCGGGCGTTTCGCTGCTCACGAGAATGCGATCTGGCGGCAGACCAAGCCGATCAAACGCCTTCCGGAACACTATCGCATCCGCATCAGCCTCGATTACCGCATGATCGTGCGCTGGCAGCCGGGCAAGTCACTGCGCATCCTCGATGTAATCCCACGCCAAGACCTGGAGTCCTGGATCAAGCGACATGGCTGAGGGGCAGTTCAAG
>DRJN01000075.1 GCA_011052165.1 Gammaproteobacteria bacterium | reverse complement strand
TTTTGTTGCGGCGGCGTTTGCGCTGCTGCATGTGGTAGATCCCTGTAAAAACGTGTCCCCAGAGACCGTAGGATACCGGCGGCGAGTATTTTTTCCTCTGATCGAGCCAGTGCGCCAACCTGACCAGGTTACTGAAATACCAGGCAATCCAGGCCAGCATAAAGATCAATAGCGCGATTTTGACGTGATCCGCCATCGCCCCCAGCAGGATAGCGAGCAGGCCTAATACCACAAATTGCCAGAACTCTTTCACCGCCATTCGGATTTATACCCGTTTGGAAAATCGGTAGCCGGAACCACGTACGGTCTGCACATGCCCATCATAATCGAAGGGTGCCAGTGCCTTGCGCAAACGCCGAATGTGAACATCCACGGTGCGATCTTCAATATAGACCTGATTTCCCCATACCTGATCCAGAAGCTGGTCGCGGCTGTAAACCCGTTCAGGGTGGGTCATAAAAAAATGCAACAAGCGAAACTCAGTGGGTCCCAGTTTCACTGTCTTACCTTTAATATTGACCCGGTGGCCGGCAGTATCAAGGCTAAGCCCCTCGATCACCACCATTTCTTCTTCCCTGCTTAGCCCGGAACGCCGTAACAGCGCCCTGATTCTTGCAATAAGTTCTTGAGTTGAAAAAGGTTTTGTAATGTAATCATCCGCTCCGACGGCAAAGCCCTTAAGCTTGCTGGACTCCTCACCGCGAGCGGTGAGCATGATGATAGGCAGATCACGTGTGACCTCTTCCCGCCGCAGACGCCGGGCAAAATCAATGCCGCTGATCCCGGGCAACATCCAGTCCAGCAGCACCACGTCCGGTCGCGACCGGGCAATCACATCAGTCGCCTCGCGAACATCCTCAGCTTCAAGTACTTCAAAACCTGCCCGCGCCAGGGTAAAACTCAGCATCTCCCGGATGGCCAATTCATCCTCAACCACCAACACTCTGGAATTATTCTCGTCCGTCATAGTTTATCCCGTTGTGAATAATGACAATTTTATGACATATTGATACCTTACCGCATCAAGATCAGTATTACACCCAGGCAATATGACATTGATATGACAGATCGCCCAAAGCCTGTTCTTGACTGTAACAAATCAGATAAAACGTGAATAATCACACATTTGAGGGGTCCCCCCCTATTAAATAAAATTACTTTATATATAATTTATAATGGAGAATGTATGCTGCACAAATCAGTTCTAAGCCCCTAACCTACGAAAAAATTGTGCGAAATCCCGTAAGAATTAATCTAATGGCCCCTGCTTAACTGCCATTACAAAATAAAACAAGGCCTCAAGGTGAAACTGCTACTATTTATTGCTCTCATCCTTATTTCCCCCCTGAACCACGCAGAAGACATCCAGTATGTCAGCGACCAACTGGTCATTACCCTGCGCACGGGGCAGGGCAGCACCTACCAGATCATCCGCACCCTGCCCAGCGGCACCAAACTGGACGTTCTCGAAATGACCGATACGGGTTATGCCCGAGTCAGAACCGAGAACGGCGATGAAGGCTGGATCCGCTCCCAGTACCTGAGTCCGGAGCCTATCGCACGATTAAAACTACAAGCAGCGGAAAAGAACCTCGGTAAATTAAAAACTGAAAATACCCGATTGCAGGAAGAGACAAAGAAACTGCGCAAACAGCGACACGAACTGAAGAGCAAAAATAAGGATCTGCTGGCCAGGGTCAAGACGGCAGAAAGCCAACTCAGCCGACTCGGCGAGGTCGCGGCCAAACCCATCCTGCTTGACAAGGAAAACCGCAAACTGCAACAACAGAATATTTCTCTTGAAAAGAAACTGCAAATGATGGCCCAGGAAAACCAGATACTCAAGGATCGCTCCCAACGGGAATGGTTTATCGCCGGGGCCATCGTCCTGCTCGGTGGCATATTTCTGGGACTTTTGCTGCCCAAAATCCGTTGGAAAAAGAGAAATACTTGGAAATAACCCCATTAACTATTTATGAGTCCTATTTCCGATAGCGAAACTTTCGTCCGCGGGTTTCGAGATTCCGCCCCCTACATAAACGCCTTTCGCGGACGCACTTTCGTCATCGCTTTTGGTGGTGAAATGCTGGCGGACGCGCAATTCTCAAGCCTGGCGCACGATCTCACCCTGCTCAACAGTCTTGGCGTCAAACTGGTGCTGGTACATGGCTGCCGTCCACAAATCGAAGCCCGCCTGAATAAACATCAGGCCCGGCTACATTATGTTAATGGCCTGCGCATCACCGACGATGAAGCCCTTCTCTGCGTCAAGGAAGCCGCCGGTTGCGTACGCCAGGAAATCGAGGCTCTGTTATCGATGGGGCTAACCAATTCACCGATGGCCGGTGCCTGTATCCGTGTGCTCTCCGGTAATTTCATCACCGCCCAGCCCCTGGGCGTGCGCGATGGTGTGGATTACCAGCACACGGGCGAAGTCCGTCGGATTGATACAGCTGCGCTCCAGAATCTGCTGGATTCCTCTGCTATCGCCCTGCTCTCCCCCATTGGCTATTCCCCCACCGGGGAGATTTTTAACCTTAATGCAGAAGACGTCGCCTCGGCCGTCGCCTCTGAACTCAAGGCCGATAAACTGATTTATCTGATCGATGGCAAGGGTCTGACCGACAGTCGTAACCGGCTGATCCGTGAACTGACTCTCAGTCAGGCCCAAACATTGTTGAACAAGAAACACAAATGGAGTGAATCCATCCAGCACTGCCTGCAAGCAGCCATCGGTGCTTGCGGGCAAAACGTGACGCGCACGCATATTATCAACCGTCATATCGACGGCGCCCTGCTACTGGAGCTGTTTACCCGCGATGGCAGCGGCACCCTGCTAATGACCAATCCCTTTGAGGATACGCGCCAGGCCAGGCTGGACGATATCGGCGGTATTCTTGAACTCATTGCGCCGCTGGAAGCCGAGGACATTCTGGTACGCCGTTCGCGTGAAAAACTGGAAATGGAAATCGAGTATTTTACCGTGGTGGAACGTGACGGCACTATTATTGCCTGCGCCGCGCTCTATCCTTATATAAAGGAAAAAATCGGCGAGCTGGCCTGTCTGGCGGTGCATCCGGACTATCGTACCCAGGGGCGCGGTAATGCCCTGCTAAACTATATCGAAAAACAAAGCGCCCAACTCGGTATCAATCGTTTGTTTGTACTCAGCACGCGCGCCTCGCACTGGTTTCGTGAGCACGGATTCAAGCCTGGCTCGTTAGACCAACTCCCTGTCAAACGGCGGACACTGTACAACTATCAGCGCAAAGCAAAAGTTTTCATCAAGGATATGGCCTGATGAAGACAGCCAGTCCGGCCGAAACAGACTCAACGGCCATCCGGCCCTTTTTAAAATGGGCCGGCAACAAGTACCGGGTCCTTGAACAGATCAAGGCACTGCTCCCGCAAGGACAGCGGTTGATCGAGCCCTTTGCCGGCTCTGGCGCCCTGTTTTTGAATGCCGACTATCCTGGCTACCTGCTCTGTGATACCAATACTGATCTTATTAATCTGTATCAATACCTGAAAGAAGAAGGTCTTGCCTTTATCCATTACTGTAAGCCTTATTTCAGCGGTAAATACAATAATCCCGAGCGTTACTACGCTCTGCGAAAACGATTCAATACGACGAAGGATATTCGTCGGAAAGCGGCTTTGTTCCTCTATCTTAACCGGCACGGTTATAATGGCCTCTGTCGTTATAATTCAAAGGGCGGTTACAACGTCCCCTTCGGACGCTACGCGCGACCTTATTTTCCGGAAAAGGAAATGCTGGCCTTTCATCACAAGGCGCAATCAGCAAGTTTCATCAACTGCTCGTTTGAAGAGTCATTCAATCTTTCTTGCGAGGGCGATGTAATCTATTGCGACCCGCCCTATGTTCCACTGTCTGACAGCGCCAACTTTACCCACTACAGCCGCGGCGGATTTGATCTGCCACAACAAGAAAAACTGGCGCAACTGGCAGAACAGTGTGACCACAACAGAGTTCCCGTTCTTATTTCAAACCACGACACCTGTTTTACGCGCAAAATCTACCGCAATGCCGATGCGTTTAACTATTTCAAGGTTCAGCGCCTCATCAGTTGCAACGGCCAGAAACGCAAGCAGGCTGATGAGGTTCTGGCACTGTTCAATAATCGAGACAAAATCTGCATCTCTCAGCACTTACCGGTAGATTATAAAGAATAGGATTAACCTGAAATTCTGGATATAATCTGCCGGACTGATGATCCGGATTAGATCAATTTTGTCGCATCAACTTATCTACCCCCCAAACAAAATAACCATGAGACAACGGCATGAATAATCCATTTCAGGAACAGCTCCTTAAAGCAGGCCTCGTGAGCAAGCAGCAGGTGCAAAAAGCCAACAAGGACAAGCAGAAAAAGAAAAAACAACAACGCAATCAAAAACAGGCGGCTGTTGATGAAACCCATCTTAAAGCCCGGCAGGCCGCCGACGAAAAAACAAAGCGTGACCGTGAATTGAATCAGCGAAAGCAGGAGCAGGCTAAAAAGAAAGCTATTTCTGCTGAAATCAATCAACTCATTACCGCCAACTGCATTGATCGAAATGAACAATGCGATATTCCCTATAACTTCGAACATCAGAAAAAAGTTAAACGAATTTATATTAACGAGGCCATGAAACAAAAAATTATGCAGGGAAACCTGGGTATTGCTCGCATAGAAGGCCGTTATGAACTGGTGCCCCGCTCCATTGCTGAAAAAATTCAGCAGCGAAATGAAAAACGTATCATTTTATTTGATAATGAAACAGCCGAACTTGACGAGAACGATCCCTATGCTGAATATAAAATTCCAGATGATTTGACCTGGTGATTTGCTTTTCAGCAGCCGGGCTTTGCTCCTTTTATTATGATATTAATCGAATATATAAAGTATTTGGACCATAGCCCCCTCTCCCTCCGGGATTGGGTCATGGATGACCTTATGTTGCGAAGCCCATGGATGGGCGAGAGCGACGAGGGTTGGGGTGAGGG
>DRJN01000074.1 GCA_011052165.1 Gammaproteobacteria bacterium | reverse complement strand
TGATATGCTACGTTATCAATTGCTACGCATAAAGCACAGGATCTTTTTTAGTCTATATGTCTTCCTTCAAGCTGTTCAAAGCCCAAATGAGCTGGCGGGAAGCGGTTCGGGTATATCGCCAGCCGCAGGTGCTGGGCATGCTGTTTCTGGGCTTTGCTGCGGGCCTGCCTTTTTTACTGGTTTTCAGCACCCTCTCGGCCTGGTTGACTGAAAGCGGTCTGACGCGTTCGGCCATTGGCTTTTTCAGCTGGATCGGGATTACCTATTCTATCAAGATCTTTTGGGCGCCAGTGGTGGACAGGGTGCCTCTGCCTCTGTTGGATCGGTGGCTGGGGCGGCGGCGAAGCTGGATGTTGCTGGCGCAGTGCGGAATCATCATCGGTTTGCTGGGCATGGCCGGTGCTCATCCGGAAAAAAGCGTCGAAGTGATCGCCCTGTTTGCTTTGCTGGTCGCTTTTTCTTCCGCTACTCAGGATGTCGCGCTGGATGCCTTTCGGATTGAATCTATCGACCAGGAATTTCAGGCTGCGATGGCCGCCACGTATATCGGTGGATATCGGCTGGGCTTGCTGGTCTCCGGCGCCGGTGCGTTTTATCTCGCGACGTTCTGGGGTTGGCCATCGGCCTATATGGGCATGGCCGCCTGCATGCTGGTGGGTGTGGTGACGGTGCTCATCGTTCGGGAGCCGGATATCCGGCGCGAGACACAGCGTTACATGCAGGAAGAGCGGGTTATTCGTTATCTGGAAAATTCTGCGCACCTGTCGGATGTATGGCGCAAATCCACGGCCTGGTTTATCGGTGCGGTGGTGTGTCCGTTCACTGATTTTTTCCAGCGCAACGGCGTGCTGGCGTTATTTATTCTGCTGCTTATCGGCGTCTTTCGTATTAGCGATATCACCATGGGCGTGATGGCGATGCCCTTTTATCTGGACATGGGCTTCACCAAGATTGAAATCGCCAATATCAGCAAGGTTTTCGGGTTTTTCATGACCCTTGGCGGCGCCGGTATCGGGGGTATTCTGGTGGCGCGTTTCGGTATCATGCGCCCCCTGCTGCTGGGAGCGATCATGGCCGCCGCCAGCAACCTGCTGTTCGCCATGCTGGCGGGCATGGGCCATAACCTGCCCATGCTGACACTCGTGATCAGCGCCGACAACCTCAGCGGTGGTCTGGCTACCTCGGCGTTTATTGCCTATCTGTCCAGTCTCACCAATAGCGCCTACACCGCCACCCAGTACGCCCTGTTCAGCTCCCTGATGACCCTCTTGCCCAAGATTCTGGCGGGTTTTTCCGGCATGGTGGTGGATGCGCAGGGCTATGTGTTTTTCTTTATCTATTCGACCATGACCGGCATCCCCGCTATTCTGCTGGTGCTGTATCTGATGAGGCAGGGGAGAGGGGTGAAGGGTGAGGGACAAGGGGTGAGGGACCAGAACTAAATAACTGTTCCAAATACCGGTGCATTTATTAGGAATGGCCGTTCGTCCCGAGTGAAATCGAAGGACTCAGGGCTTCACTACGAACGTGGAAATTCACAAGTGATCGGGTATTTGAAACGCTTATTTTAGAAATTTCTCTTCCTGATGGGGAGAGGGGGGTTAACGTGATTCAGTACAGGCAGCACACATATGCTTACTCTGTTTCATCCTCGTCATGGTCACTTAATTAAATAATGCTTAATTCCGACGTTACTTATCTTTCCGCCTTCCTTGTGGGTCTGCTCGGGGGGGTACACTGTGTCGCCATGTGCGGTGGCATTGTGGGGGCCTTGAGTTTTGGTGTGTCGGGTGAAAAGGGGCGGGCGCCCTGGCCGTATTTGCTGGCTTACAATGTTGCCCGCATTAGCAGTTATACTCTGGCCGGCACGCTGATGGGAGGCCTTAGCTGGCTGGCGGGGCAATGGTTCGAAGTGCATTGGTGGCAGCAGGGGCTGCAATTGGTGGCCGGATTGTTCATGCTGGCGCTGGGTCTGTATATTGCGGGCTGGTGGCGAGGGCTGGCGAAAGTGGAACAGGCCGGGGGCGGGTTCTGGCGGCGTATCGAACCCTTGGGACGCCGCCTCCTGCCGGTACGCTCGGTCTCTCAGGCTTTTGCGCTGGGCCTGCTATGGGGCTGGTTGCCCTGTAGTCTGGTTTACAGCGTGCTGATCTGGGCGGCTGCCAGCGGTAGTCCGTTGAACGGCGGCGCGCTGTTGTTGAGCTTCGGCCTGGGCACCCTGCCCAATTTGCTCGCGATGGGCGCCTTTGCGCTGGCGCTACGGACGCTGGTGCAGCGCACCTGGGTGCGCCAGCTCGCGGGTGGGCTGATTATCGGATTTGGTCTGCTGATCCTGTGGCGCAGTCTCTGAGTTGGTTGGCCAGTGCTGTCTTTCTGTTGTCATAATAAAGTCATTAAACAGGATTGCATCGGGTTTGCCGATACGCCGGGAGGAAGGAATATAGGGTTATCCGGGTAGGAGGGTAATGTTGTATTATTTTAACAAATAAGGATATTTGAATGTGTTTCTGTACTGAATGTGTCTGAATGGTGACCGTGCTAACGGGTTTTTTTTCTGCTAAATCAAATACTTAGTCAATATTTGTAGCAGTTTAACAACAAAATGAACGAATAACGGCTTTTAACTAGAAAAGTGTTGTGTTTACCACATCCGTCCTGTATAACTCGACCTTGAGTTTACTTAACCTAAATCTCATCAGGGGGAGTGTTTAACATGAATAAGAAACTAATTGCTATAGCCGTTGCGGCTGCCGGCATGGCAGCGCCGATGGTAGGACAAGCCAGCGTAACACCCTACGGCAATCTGCAGGTTGAAATTGCCAATGTGACCAATGACGGTTACGGCGAAAATAACACCAAGAATAGTCGTAAAGGCATGGCGGCCAACCAATCGGGGATAAAAGCCGCGGATAACAAGCGTGGCCGCCTGGGGTTTAAGACCAGCGAAGATCTGGGTGGCGGCCTGAAGGCTATCGCCAAGTTCGAATGGCAGGTCGATACCGTTTACGGCAATATTAATGACGGCGCTCGAGAAGGCTGGGTTGGCATGAAAGGCAGCTTTGGTGAGATTAAGGCGGGTCGCATCAAGTCACCTTACAAATATACGGGCGGGGTAAAATATGATCCGTTCACGACCACTTACCTGGAAGCTCGTAAGAGCGGTGGCTCATTGGGCGGTGCCTGGGGTCAAAACTCTTTCTGGGACACGTCTGTTTCCTATAAGGGTAAATGGGGTGGTCTGAGTGCGTGGGTGAACTATGGTCTGGATAGTGGTGACGGGACTAACAACTATATTAAAACACCTGCCAAGACAGGCCCACCTGCCGTATCTGCCAAGACAGGCGCAAGTGACGCGCCAGGGTATGCCGGCGATTATGCCGTTGGGGTGAGATATGACACCAAGACGTGGGAAGTCTTTGGCGTAACGGAAAGCAACCCCACCGCCGATTCATCTGGCGACTCATGGGGCGCCAGCAAAGTGGGGGCTAAGATGAAATTGGGTACAAGCACCTTTTTTGCTCAATATGAGAGCATCAGTGATAAGACTGGCGCCAGCAGGGACAAGACCTATGCTTTTTTGGGTTATCACCTCAAAATGGGTAAGAGTATTCTAGTGGCTAACATTGGCAGGTGTAATTCTGACAAGAATACTTGTGCCGGGCCAGGAAAAGTCAAAGGCAAAGATGCGAACTACTATGCTGTCGGTTTAATCTACAGGTTCAGCAAGAAAACCCGGATTTTCACGGGTTATCGTTCCAGTAACGGGACCGACGTTGGGACTAACAAAAACGACCTAAGCCTGTTTACTGTCGGTATGCGGGTGGATTTCTAATAATAATATTTACGTAAGCAGTCATTGAGCGGGGCCTTTGCGCCCCGTTTTTTATAAGCGCCAAAGAAATAGAATGTCACCCCGGTTTTTGCGGGTCATAGATAAAGAAAAAAGGCGAAGGGGCCTGATGTGACGTTATCCCGGTGAGCACTTTATCTGAGACAATTTGGAATTCCATTTATTTATTCAAGTACAATAGAACCTGGGTATATTTGACCGTGCCCGGTCGAAATTTTAGCGAATTTGAGGGACATCCATGACAGGCATAAAGACGTTACACCCTCGCCACAGGCATATATGGCTTATTATTTGTGTCCTGTTTTTATCTGCCTGCGCCAATACCAACGGCCCGATTCGCCTGTATGCGGGACCCCAAAAGTCCAAAAATGAAATTGTCACATTCCGGGTGCCGTATGAGCTGGAAGTAGTGGCCATTGACGGGCGAAAACTGAAAATGCCCTATGTCCCCGAAGGTCAGTATCAGTTTGAATTATTGCCAGGTAATCATGTACTTAAAGTGATTTACACCGCATACTGGGGCGATGATACATCGGGTAACGTCGTCGTATCGGATGCGTTTTATTTCCGGGTTGCGACGACAGCGGGCAGTAGCTATGTGTTTAAACATAACGGTCCTACCGATCTCGTGTATGCGAGTTTTGACAGCCAGATCAGTGATATCAGGATATGGCTTGTACAGCAGAAAACAGGCCAAACGATTAATGCCATCAGTACCCGTGCTTATGGTAATTATTTGACCCGCGCACTGCGGCATGTTGTCAGCGGAACGGAAGAAGGCAAGCCTGTTGCAATACAAGAAGAGGGCGCAAAAATAACGGTACCCACATCATCCATCAGCCCCCCCGTTACATTATCGTCGACTGCGAAGCAGACTAACGCCTCAGCGCTGATCGCCGAACAGATTATTGCGCGACAAAATGCATTAGACCGCTTGAAATTCTGGTGGAAAATGGCAAATGAGAAGCAACGCAAGGCCTTCCAGGTATGGACAGACAGGCCGGTCACTCAATCAGGTCAGAAATAGCCATATATTCATGAATTGATATTTTTTCTGATCCTCTGGCGTAGTCTCCGGGTTAGCCGGTCAGTGCGGTCTGAATGAAATCGGCCTCGGGGCGGGCGATGTGAAAACCCTGTCCGTAGTCGATGCCGAATTCCTGTAACAGCCGGCGGATTTCCTCATTTTCGACAAACTCGGCCACCGTGTTGATGTGCATGCCTCGGGCGAGTTCACTCATAGCCTTGACGATGACGCGATCATCGTGGTTCTGGTGCAGATTGCGGACAAAATTGCCATCGATTTTGACCATGTCAACGGGCAGGTTTTTGAGGTACTGGAAGGAAGAATAGCCCATGCCGAAGTCATCCAGGGCGAAGCGGCAGCCCAGGTTGCGAAGGGACTCGATGAAACTCTTGGCTTGGGCGAAGTTTTCTACGGCGGCGGTTTCGGTGACTTCAAAAATAAGCGCATGGGGATCGGCATTGTATTTTTTCAGCGCGTCTTTCACCAGTTGCACAAACTCGGTATTGCCGAAGTGACGGCCTGAGAGATTGACCGCCAGAGTAACCGGTTCCCGGCCACGCCGGGTTTCGCCCTGCACCTGAATACTTTTATTCAGCACCCATTTATCGATGTCACTGATGAGGCCAAAACGTTCGGCGATCTCAAGAAAGTCAGAAGGGTAAATCAGGCTGCCATCCTCATCCTGCATCCGCAGCAGGGCTTCATAGTGGGCGATGTGGTTGGTGCGCAGATCCACGATGGGCTGGTAGTGAAGAATGAACAGATCATTGTCCAGGGCATGGCGGATGCGGCTTTCCCAATGGATCTTGGTTTGCATATTGAGCAACTCCTTGTCGGCCTCACTGTAGACATGCGCATGGTTACGACCATTGCGTTTGGCGGTATACATGGCGGCATCGGCGCGGGCCAGCAGTTCGCTGGGACTGGCGCCATGGGTCGGAAACAGGGTGATGCCGATGCTGGCGCTGAGAGTAATACTGAGGTTGTCCGGAAACAGGGTTTGCCGGGCCAGATTTTGCAACAGATTTTGGGCGACTTTCAGGGCGCCCTCTTGATTGGTGCGGGGCAGGATGATACCGAATTCATCCCCCCCCAGACGACCGATAAAATCCACTTCCCGCAACGAAGCGTGCAGAACCTGGGCGGCGGAAATCAGGCATTTATCACCGGACTGATGCCCCAGGGTATCGTTGATATACTTGAACTGATCCAGATCGATAAACAGCAGCGAGCCTTCGAGCTTGAAACGCACGGCGTAGTTGATCTGGTGAGCCAGCTGATCCTGAAAATGGTTGCGATTGTGCAGGCCGGTAAGGGAGTCATGGTTGGCCAGGTAAAGAATGCGCTGCTCGGATTTCTTTTCCTGGGTGATGTTGAGGAACAGGCCTCGGTAGTGGAGTTTTTGGTTATTATCGTAACCCAGCGAATGAATACTGCGGATCCATATATATTCACCACTACGGTGGCGAAGACGGTAGTCGAGCGAGAAGCTGCCGGTTTCAGTGAGCTGTTCGTTGATGGTGTTGACCACCCAGTCCCGATCATCAGGATGCAGATGTTTTTCCCAGAAGCCAGGTTTCAACCATTGCTCACAGGCATAGTCGAGCAGTTTCTTCGCCTCCTGACTGACGAACAGAAAATCTTTGCTGCCGGGATCAATTTCAAGCACCACCGCATTGACGCTGTTGAGCAGTGTCTCCATGCGGCGTTTTTCATTTTCAAGAATAGTGTGTTCAGATTTCAGTTTTATGCTGGCCTGTTGCAGGTGTTCGGCGAGGGCATTGAAGGAGCGTGCGACGCGGCCTATTTCATCATTGGAATTCAGCGGGATGCGAAACTGCAAATCATTTTTTTCCAGTGCCCGGGTGCCGGCTTCGAGCCAGCGTAAACCACGAGTAATATAGAAACTCAGCAGAGTCGTGAGCAGCATGGTGATAAGCAGACCAACGATGGCAATCGCAATATTGACCATCTTGCTGGCACGGGTTTTTTTGATCAGGTTTTTGACCGAATAGCCCAGGTGGACTTCACCCAGTGACCTGCCTTCGTGCTTGATGGTCAGATCCAGATCGACGCTATTCCTGCTAAGGATCGTCTGTGAGTTGTAAGAGTGTGAATAGGGGTGCCTCTTCAGGTTGAAGGCGGCCTTGACATTTTTATGGTTGTCATAGACGACAGCGTAAATAATATTGGGATTGTTTTTCAGACGCTTGATGATTTCATTGAGTAGCGTCTGATCGTTCTGCGCCAGCCCCGGTTCCAGTGCAAGGCTTAATATGTCCGCCTGGTCATCAATATATTGTTTGAGCTGTTCTTTCTGGCTGTTTAAGGTGAGCTTTGCACTGTTCCATATGAACAGGGATAACATGAGCGCGACGATCAGGCTGACACCGATGATGAGACGTGAGGACAGACGAAGTTGCATCAGACTATAGCTATCCTGGTGCCAAAACAGGGCGAATAGCGAGGCTTGATGCGGACAACCATCTGATCATTTTTTACTTCAGGCGCTTATTTATCTTGGGAATAGAAATCCCGCAACAGTTGTCCATTACTGCTGTGGGACTGTTAAATGGCTAATGTGTCATAAGACGCACAAATTGTCTGGCATCAAGGCGGATTTGTAAAGAACTGCTGACGAAAATTGACAGTGAAATTTTTGTGACTGTTCTCGGGGCGAATGGTGAGTTTGAAGTTGAGCGTTTCCAGGTTGGCGACACGGAAGTCATCCACATAGTAGATGGCCGAACCTTCTTCAATCTGCCGCAGTGACAGCATTTTGTTCTGATCATTCAGGTTGCGGGCGCTGACGCTGATTTTAGCCTTGACAGGTTTGCCAGTGGCAGAAGCGGTTTTTTTTATTATCGAGACCGTGATAAAGCCGCGAAACTTACTGCGGGTAATACCGTACTGGCGGGCGATGTCCGCCTGCAGAACTTCAGTCGGCAGTGCATTGTAATGAACGACATAGTCTCCCAGATCCTGCGAATGCGTTGAGTCTGCCTGCACGGGGGGAATGAACAGCAGCAGTGGCAATAAGAAACTGATCAATTTTAGTATCATGGTATTTTTTGGTGTCATGGTATTCCTCCATCGCTTTCCGTTGGTTGTTTTCTGAAAGCTATTAGTTATTTGCTGTCGTGATTCAGCCTGTCCCCGAAGTGGGCCTGTCCGAAAACAGGAACTTTAGCGAGGCAAAGCTAATCAAATCCAGCTTTTTTGCAGCGGGTTCTCTATTCTCGCACAGGCTCCCGGTGTCGAGGACAGGTTTATATTAATCGTTGCATAAGTATTTGCATGTATTTTATCCCCTCACCCCCACCCTCTCCCAGAGGGAGAGGGGGCCTATGGTGCAAATACTTATGCAACGATTAATACTACCGGCTATTAGAGCAGGGTTCTACCCTGAAATATAGACCAGAGCCGCAGATTCTGCTGCCTGTCAGCTTTCATCAGGCTACCTGGCTGG
>DRJN01000073.1 GCA_011052165.1 Gammaproteobacteria bacterium | reverse complement strand
GGTGCGGGCGACGAGGCCACGGCTAACGTCACCGTCAGCGGATTTCTGAGTGATTTTCGCACCGATGGCTCCGAGTTTAACTACTTCGATGCGGGCGGTGTTAATCATTATGGCTATGGCATCGTCACACCGATAGCGGGGGGCACGCCGTCACAGGAATGGGGTGCCGGTGCAAACAATTCCGTTTTGTATGACTATGATACCAGGACAATTAGTGTCGATTATACCGGGCTGACCGATTCGGATACCTACCTCCTGGTATTGACGTATCTGTCAAACGATTCAGGTGGCACCAAACAAAATATTACCGATGCGAACGGCAATATTATCCAGCAGCAAATAACGTTGCCTGCCGGTAACGCACGCACCTATGCCGTTATGATTCCCAAGACCGCTGTCGTGTCGGGTAACCTGCAACTGAATTTTAATGCGCTATCCGGCCCACGCGCGTTGATAGCCGGGATCCATATTGTCAAACAACCGGCAATCGACAGCAGTGCGCCTTCGATTCAGATAACACAGCCATTGGCCGGTGCCTTGTTGCCGGATGCGGTACACACAATTGCCGGTACGGCGACGGACAGCCAGTCGCCCATCGCCAGCGTGGCGGTTGGTATTCAATACGAAGGCGGTACTACCAGCTGGCGCCCGGCAACCTCGTTTATGAGTTCCGGAAACTGGACCTACCGCTGGGATCATCCGGTCAGCGGTAACTATCAGCTTTATGCAACGGCTATTGATCCGGCGGGTAACGAACAATCACTGCTAATGCCTGTGCCGGTTAGCGTGGATACCGTGGCACCCGGCGCCGTGAACGCTTTGACGGCGCAAGGAAATAATGGCCGGATCAGTCTGTTCTGGACGCTGTCCGCGGACGATGGTGCAGGCGCCAACGATGTCGATCACTACACGATCCACCGCAGCATCAGTTTCGGCAGCGGGTTTAACGAAATCGCGCAAGTCGCCGCAGGCAGCAGCCAATATGACGATGCCACCATCACACAAGGTACGGATTACTATTATTACGTCAGCAGTGTCGACCAGGCGGGTAACAGCACGGACTCGGCGACGAGTAACGTTGCCAATGATACGGGCGTCGTTGATACCACGGCGCCGGAAGATGTAAACGGGCTTTCAGCGACGGCTACGCAATCCAATGGTTCCAACAGCTCGGTGTACCTTGCCTGGAGCCCGGCTGCGAATAGCGAAGGAGATCTGGTCGCTCATAAGATCTATATCTCCGTTGATGGCGGTACAAACTATGGTAGTAATGCGCCATCATATGATGATGGACTGGCTGTTCGACTGGGTGCTACTGCACGCAATTATCAAGTGAGCGGGTTGACCATCGGTCCAACCTATACCTTCAAAGTCACTACGCTTGATGAAATACCCAATGAAAGTGCCGGTGCCGTTGCGTCGGTAACCCCAACCGGTGCAACAACCGAGGTTGCCGGTTTGCCTGCAACGATTGCAGAAGACACCAGCCTGGAGAATGGCGTCTTCCGTGTCACGGCGCAAACAACGATACCGGCAGGCGTCACGCTGCGCTTGTCGGCAGGCACAATACTTAAATTCAACGCGGGTAACCGCCTGTATGTCTACGGAACGCTGCTGGCCGAGGGTGCGAATGGTAATCCGGTTGTGTTTACGGCCTACACCGACGATGAGTATGGTGGCGATACCAATGGAGATGGTCCGTCGAGCGGTACGCCGGGTTACTGGAATTACATACAGTTTTATAGCGGATCGGGAGCGTCCAGACTGGACAATGCTGTTGTGCGTTACAGTGGCGGAGATACAGCAAGTCTGTATATCCGTGACGGATCCAATATCGAGGTGCGTGACAGCGAGATTCGCGATGGCGCGGGCCGGGGCATCTATGCTTATAGTGCATCGCCCTATCTGGTGGGGAATCTGATTACTAACCACAGTAGTCAGGGCGTGGAAATCTATAACAGCTGGGGCACGGTGTTCCGGAATAATCGGATCACCAACAACAGTGGTAACGGTATTTATGTGCCCTACGGTTCAATGTCACAACTTGATGGCAACACCATCGCAGGCAATGGTGGCTACGGTCTGTACTACAGCAGCGTTGCATCAATCGCTTCCGTTACCAATAACACCATCACCGGAAACAATGCCGCAGTACGAATTGCGGCGTCTGAAATGCCGGATGAAAGCAACGTTCTGGTCCCCAATACACAGAGGCGTATCGTGTTGTTGGGTAACACCTTACAGACCGACACCCGTTTCCGGGTGCTGGCCAAAGGCACAGTGGATGAGCTCAGAAACTATCTAGTGGTTGACAATGATCTTACCGTGCCGACGAACATTATATTAACGGTGGATCCCGCTGTCATCGTCAAGTTTTCCTCCAGCCGGCGCATGATTGTCAATGGCGGCCTGGTTGCTGATGGAACCAGCAATGAAAAAATAGTCTTTACTGCCTACACAGACGACAGCGAAGGCGGCGATAGCAATGGTGATGGCAACCAGACCTCGCCGATCAACGGCTATTGGGGTGGTATCCAGTTCAACAACTCTGTACTGGAACCGGTCTCGGTTCTGAATCACACCCGGGTTCGTTATGCGGGAGCTGCCGCCAGCGCTGCGCTGTATTTCAACAATGCGGATATAAGAGTCGAAAACAGCGAAGTATCCAACAGTTCCACCAATGGCATACGCATCTACAATGCATCTCCAACCGTGACGGGCACCCGTATATGGGGTAACAGTGCCGATGGGGTTCGGATTGAGCAACCCGCTTCCAATCCAAGCCTTACCTTCAACCGCATTTCCAGTAACTTGTCCGATGGTATTGAATTGCTGACCAATGCCAATGCCACCGCGACAAACAATCAGATATTCCTGAATCGCAGTTTCGGGCTGCGTAATGGTACCGGCAACACTATCGATGCCAGTCAAACCTGGTGGGGCGATACGGACGCAACAGGCCCGTATAACGCCGGCACCAACGCCGCCGGCACCGGTGCGGAAATCAGTGATAACGTAACTTTCTCACCATTCCAGACTACAGTGGGCACCGATTACAGTTATGTGAACTACAGTGCCTCAGCAGGGTCATCGGCGGGCAACATTGCAGAGCCGGTACTTGTCCAGGGTACATTGTCTGACGAATGGGACACAGGCGGTTTGTCACCGGACCGGACTATGGTTTCCGATCCCGACGCGGTGATTATCGATTACACCGGTCTGGACCCGAGCAAACGCTACCAGCTCAGGGCAGACTACTATAATGGCGATCCCGCTACCGTATTCCAGAGCCTGACCGACGGTACAGATAACGGAATACACGCGTCGATGACGATGCCAACCGTCCCTACCCAGTACGAATTCGTCATACCCCAGGCTTACTACAGCGGTGGCGACCTGACCTTGAAGTTTGTACACGATAACCCGTCGACGTCATTCCGTGCTGCGCTACCGGAAATCCGGTTGATGGAGTATGTCGAGGAATTTACGCCGCCACGCTTCGAACAGGTGGCATTTAACGACCTGGACGGCGATGGAGTGATATCGCTCGGTGACGAATTGCACTTCCAGTTCTCCGAGCCGATGGATGCCAGTCTGCTGGTCACCGGTACCACGGATGCCAACACCAAACTGGCGACGGATGGCGGTCAGATCTACGGTACAGTCAATCAGCTACGCTGGTCAGGCGACGGGACAACAGCCATCGTTACCATCACCGCCGGCTTTACGGTTGCCGGATCAGAGGCTGTGACACCGGTTGGCCTGACTGACCAGTTCGGCAACGCGGCTGTCGGTACGCAGTTACTGTCATTGATCGATACTGTGGCGCCACAGTTTACCGGTATTACCTGGAACGACGTCGATGCCAGTAACAACCTCTCGTTGGGCGATACCTATATATTCAGCTTTGACAGCGTCATGGATACCAATGTCATTCAAGGCGGTATCGACGCCAACTCCCATCTGCGCCCCGCAGGCGGCGCCCGCTACGGGACAACAAATACTGTCACCTGGGCCGCAGACAGCCGTTCTGTCACTGTCGGGGTGACCGATGGTTACAACATTCTTGGCGACGAGCAGGTGGTGCCCAGCGTGTTCGTTACCGATCTTTCGGGCAATTCAGTTACCGGGGTGCAAACGCTCACCGGGCGCGATCTCACAGCGCCCAGCCTGACCGGCGTGCGGTTTGACGATGCGGATGGCAGCGGCGATGTAAGTGTCGGCGACTGGTTTATCTTTGCCTTCAGCGAGCCCATGTTGGCCACGGCACTGTCTGACAACAGCAACGAAGCCAATACCAATATGTCGCCCGGCGGCGCCAGTTACGGCACTGTCAACCGTATCCGCTGGAATGCGGGCAATACCGAGGTCTCGATCGGTGTGACAACCGGCTTTACGCTGGTCGGTAACGAGGTCGTCGATCCCTCCAACCAACTGACGGATACGGCAAACAATCCGGTGGCCAATACCATCGCGCTGAACCTGGTCGACGACGTCCCACCGACGGTGGTCAACGCCAGTGGCAACACCGCAAGCCCGGTTCCGGTGACCAATGACTACCGTGTGATCGTCCAGTTCAGCAACAGCATGAATACAGCGGTCGAACCACTGGTCACGATCACCGGGTCCGGCAGTACGCTGCCCACCGTCGCCGGCGGCGGCGCCTGGTCCGGCACCGTGCTGCCCAACGACACCTATACCACGCCGTCCATTGTGCTTACCCAGGCCATGGATGCGGCCATGGAGGTCAATGTTTCGGCAGGCAGTGACCTGTACAGCAACGTCATGGTGCCTGAAAACAGTCTGTACAGCTTCGTGATACAGGCCGGCCCGCCCACCATCAGCAACTACCCGCTGGCACCGGCCGTCAGCAACGTCGCCACCGGCAGTATCGTGCTGAACGGCGACCGTACCCCGAATACCTCCATATGGATGGGCGGCAGCGAGATTGCGGCATTGGGTAGTGGCGCCTGGTCAGCCAGTATCGTACTGTCACAAGGGTTGAACGACCTGGTTATCTTTGCCAAAGATGTCAATCAGAACCCATCCGCCTCGGTTACCGTGCGTATCTACGTCGATAGTGTTGCACCGGTAATCGGCGCCAGCGTGCCGGTCAGCGGCAGCTACATAAACACTGTACCCAACAGTCTGGATATCGGTTTCATAGAAACCGGCAGTGGACTGGATCTCAATGCTTCAAGCCTGACGGTCAACAAGGGCGGATCGCCGCTAAGCGGTAACTGGACGATTAACGGTACGACCTTATCCTTTACACCGGACATACAGTTCCTGGAAGACAGTTACCAGGCATCGATCCAGCTGGTCGACAATGCCGGCCTGCAGTCCGGGATTGCCAACATAACCTTCATCATCGACCAGACTCCGCCGCAGACACCGGTGATCGACCCGCTGCCGGCAACCACCAGTGTTAACCAGCAGGTACTGTCCGGAACCAAGGAAGCCAACGCGGCCATACTGGTCGACGGCGTACAGGTCGTCGGTAACAGCGCCGCAACCACCTGGTCCTACACAGCGTCGCTGAACCAGGGTCTCAACAGCTTCGCCATTCGTGCCCGCGACCGTGCCGGCAATACCAGTGTGGCCGGTAGTGTCAGTATTACCTATGACAACAGCGCGCCGGGGCCGGTCATTCCAACGGCAAATGGTATCGGCGACGGAACCCAGGCCGCGCTCGACTGGAGCAATTATAATGAAGTAGCGAACGGCAACGACATTCAGTTCTACACGATATACATCAGTGGCGCTGACTTCACCGATGCCGGTACCGCAACCGCGATCGCCACGGTCCCGGCCGGCAACAAATCCTATGTCGCCAGCGGGCTGATACGCGGCCAGCAGTATTACTTCGCCGTGGTTGCGACCGATACCTTCGGCAATGCCAATCTCACGGTTACTACCGTGAGCGTCGCGACGGCGGACACGCAGGCACCGGAAGAAGTGACCAATCTGAATGTCAATGCAGCCGCAGACAGCCTGATCATCCAATGGACCGCTTCAGCTGACAGCAAGGGAGATCTGGCGGGCTATCGCGTGTACTTCAATGGCGGCAGTGCCACCGACGTGAGCCTGGCCACGTCGTATACCATCAATACACTTACAGCAGCAACGGCTTATCCGATTCGTGTCACCACTTACGATAACGAAGATAATGAAAGTACCGGTGTCAGCATCACCGGTGTCACGCTGTTACCCAATCCGATCGGTCTGAGCGCCAATCCGTTAAGCAGCCGCGTGGAATTGTTCTGGACGCCGGTCGCCCCCGCACAGTACGTCGGCCAGTATGCGATTTACGCCGCAACCAGCGATTTCACCGATGTCACGGCGATGACGCCCAGTCTGGTGGTCGGCAATAGCGTGGTCACCACACAGTTGGCAGGCCTGACCAACGGCACGATCTACTACTTCGCGGTTACCACCATTAATACCTCGCAAGGTGAAAGCAAGGCAGTCAGCACGGTACCCGCAACACCGGAATCCGATCTGGATGGCCCGACCCTAAGCAACGTCACCTACAACGCCAGCCCGCTGAACAACGGCGACACTATCACCCGGGCAGGCAGCATTGCGGTCAGCGTTGACGATGAGTCGGGTATCAGCCGTGTGCTGTTCGATGTCGACGGCACCCGGCTGGCGATGGACACCAACGGCGCCGACGGTTACTCGGCCAACTGGAATATCGTCGATTTCATTGACGGTGCCCATACGCTGACTATCTCCGCCTTTGATACCCTGGAAAACAGGACCGACCTCAGCCTGAGTCTCAGCGTAGCCCTGGCGGCGCCTGGTGCACCGGTGATCACTGCGCCCAGTGACGGCGAAGCCACCAATCAGCCGACCATAACCGTCAGTGGCACCGCGGAGTCGCAAACCGAAGCATGGGTCTATATCAACGCCAGCCAGACGGGTACGCCGATCAGTGTCGGCAGTAGCGGGCAGTTCAGCACCAATATCACGCTGACACCGGGCAGCAACGCCATTACCGTTGCCGCGCAAAACCGCGGCGGACTCGGCCCGCAGAGTGCGCCGGTCACGGTTGACTACGATACCAGCGTCCCGGATGCCCCCACCGGTCTGACCGCCCTGTCCAAAGAAAACGGCCAGATTGCCCTGTCCTGGACCCTGTCCAGCGACCCGCGCGTGGTCAGCTACGCCCTGTACCGTTCCGGTATATCATTTGCCGACATTACACAGGCCACACCGGTTAACAGTGCGCCATTAATGATTAACCGTTTCGACGACCTGCCGAGCGCAGACGGCGACTATTACTACCGGGTCGTTGCCGTCAACGATGTCGACACACCGAGCCTGCCTTCCAACGAAGTCATCGGTACGGCGGACAGTGTGGCGCCGCGCGCCACGGAAATCGCCTATACGCCGTCCGGTGTGTTCGATGTGGCAACCGGACGCATGGCCCCGGGCCGTGTCGATGTCAGCGTAACCGTCAGTGAGCCGCTGCTGACCACGCCGTTCCTGAGTATTACACCGAGCGGTGGCGTACCGATGTCCGTCAGCCTGTCGCGCCAGACCGATACGGCTTATACCGGCTGGTTCGATATCACCGATGCCACCATAACCGGCACCGCATACGCCGTATTCTCGTCACGCGATCAGGTGGGCAACCGCGGCAGCCTGGTCGACGTGGGCGCTTCGGTCGAGATCGATAGCGACGGCCCGGCGATCACTGTTCTGACTGTCGCGCCCAGCGCACCGATCAAGAACGATCAGCTGGATCCGGTGACCGTCAGTGTTACCCTCGATCTGGACGATGCCACACCGGCAGGTCAGAATCCGCAACTGTCCTACCTGCTATCCGCAGCCGGCCGTCTGCAAACCGATATCGCCAACCTGGTACAACTGAGCGCGCAGAGCTGGCGCGGCAGCTTCCAGTTACCGGCCGACGCCGGCCTGACCGAAGTCGAGAACCTGCAATTCCAGTTCATCGCTGTCGATGACCTGGGTAACCTGAGCAATGCCATCAGAGTCAGCAACAGCTTCCAGGTCTACCAGGGCGACCTGCCGCCGCTGGCGGCACCCAACAACCTGACCGCGGTGGCGCTGCCGGGCGGTGTGGTGCGCCTCGAATGGCAAGCGGTTGAAGGTGCGCCGGAGTACCAGATCTACCGCCAGGCGCCGGCTGAACCCGGGCTGACTGAATACGCCCGCGTCACTGCCACCAGTTACGACGATGTCACCGGGCTGGAAGGGGATATCACCTACACCGTCGCCAGTGTCCGTCAGGAAAACGGTCAGGAATCAGTCAGCGCTCAAAGCAATACCGTAACCGTAACCGCCGACGCAACGGTGCCGGATGCGCCGCTGAACTTTGCGTTACAACTGGTCGGCGCCGGTATCCAGGCCACCTGGGATGCACCCGTCAGTGCCACCCTGGACCTGACCTATAACGTTTACCGTTCCAACGGCACCACCCTGGTCAGTGTGAATGGCTTGACGCCAATTCAGACCGGTATCGTGCCCAACTCTCAGGGGCAGCTGGGCTATATCGACAACAGCCCGGATAAAAATGCACCGGCCTATGTCGCCACTGCGGTGGATGCCGCCGGCAACGAATCTCAGCCGTCCAACGACGGTTACCTGAATGTCGACCTGTACCCGGTGGCCACCTTGAAAGTCGTGCAGCAGGATACCGCTGCACCGGTTATCAGCTGGTCGCACACCGGCACCAACATCGACGGTTACAACCTGTTCCTGGGCGCCAACCAGGAAACACAGCTGAACGCTGCCTTGTTAACCGCGACCAGCTACACGGATACCGCCTACACCAACAATACGCGTATCTATACGGTTACCGCCATCGATAGCAACGCGGTTGAAAGTGTCGGCCGCAGCGTGACTCTGCCGCAACTGACCGCCGCGCTATCGGCTGACAGCAGCCTGAATCGCGGCATCATGAACCGCCTGGTATTCGACATCGGCAATACCGGACCGGACAGCGTCGACACCATCCGCCTGCGTGTCGACGTCGGCGGACACCTGCACGCCTCGCAGAGCTTCAGCCTGGCGGCGGGTGAGACCCGGACGGTGCCGATGATCGTCGGTGGCTTTGCCGACCTGGTCGATCCTTCGCCCATGATCACCACGCTGGAAGTGCGCCCGCAGACGGGCGAACAGATCGATATCGTCCGTAACCAGACTATCGCCGTGAATGAAGATGCCCTGTTACTGCGTGTCGAGACCCAGGAACTGACGCGCAACACGGCCGGGCAGGTGCGCTTCACACTGACCAACACCAGCGATGTCGAGATTGAAATCCAGACCGCACGCAATAATGCCCAGGCGGCCTCTAATGAAATCCGCTTCCTACTGAGGGACGTTGACGGCAACGTCCTGTCCACCGAAGCCTTCATGCAACCGCTGAATAACGTCATCACCCTGACCAACGGCCGGACCGTCGCCCGCATAGCGGCCGGCGAAGCCTTCACCAGCGACTGGTTCGGCCTGCCGATCCCGGAAAGCGCCCCGGACGCTGTCTCGGTCGAGCTGGAAATCGATCGGCTGCACTACCACCTGGGGCAAAGCGACGCCGTCAGCATTGCCGGCATGAACAGCAGCCAGGCGGCAATTCTCAGCGACACGGCTTACACGGCCACCGTCACCGGTGTGGCACCGCAAGCCTCCTTTGGTGGCGAGCCGATCACTATTACCGGTCAGGCCCTGGATCGCATCACCGGCAGCCCGGTCGGTATCGTGCCCGTGCGCATCGTGGTAGTGGTCAACGGCTTTGAACGCGTCGCCGATGTCGTCACCGACGCCAACGGTGACTACAGCTATGTGTTCAACCCACTGGCGGGCGAATCGGGTATCTTCGACGTTTCGGCGATTCATCCGGACATCCTGGCGCGGCCCGCCCAGGGGCGCTTCACCATCAGCCGGGTCACCCTGTCGCCGGCGCAACTGATTCTCAACCTGCCGAAGAACGTCCAACAAGCGTTCGACGTGGTCAAGGCAACCGCAGGCGAGGGCACCACTGCAACCAATCTACGCTTGGCCATAGACGCCACCGATCAGCCCTCGAGCGAATTACCGCCGGGCGTCACCGTCACCCTGGGTGCGCCGATCAACCTGGCATCGCAGCAGTCCGCAAAACTGCCGTTCACCATCGTGGGCAATAATACGGCAGCTGAAACCGGCACCCTGTACCTGCGCCTGCTCAGCGACGAGAGTGGTGCCGCGGTTCTGGGACTGGTGCAAATCGACTACCGCTTGTCGGAAGCGCGACCCTACCTGAGCTTCAAGCCCAACTTTGTCGAAACCGGCGTGGTGTACGACAGCGCCGTCCAGGAAAGCATCACCCTCGAAAACACCGGCCTGGCGGCCATGACCGGTGTGACTGTCGAACTGCTGGACATGAATGACAACCCGCCGCCGAGCTGGATGAAGCTGCTGTCGCAGGCCGACCAGGGCGATCTGGCCGTCGGCGACAAACGGGAAATCCAGATCGCCGCCAGCCCGGCCAATACGGTGATCGAGGACAACTACCAGTTCAAACTGCGCGTCAGCAGCGCCAACAACCCCACCGTGGATATCAACATCTTTGTCGTGGTCACCCAGTCCGGCATCGGCGGCGTCCTGTTTAAGACCTCCGATATCTACACCGCCACACTGGACGCTAATGGCGTACCGGTCCCCGGCCTGGCGGGCGCAAGGGTTCGCTACCAGCACGAAATCAATCTTGCCAACGAAGGCGAGCTGACCACCGACCCGAGCGGTGAAGCCTTCTTTCAGAACCTGCCGGCCGGCCGCTATCGCTTCCGTGCCAGTGCATCGAACCATGAAGACCTGTCGGGCCGCTTCACCATCAAACCGGGTGTGACCGGCACGGAAGACATCTTCCTCAACTACAACCTGATCACCATAGAATGGTCGGTGACGGAGATCACCATTGAGGATAAATACCAGATCACCCTGCAAGCCACGTTCGAAACCGACGTGCCCGCCGCCGTGGTGGTCATGCAACCGAGCAGCGTCGCGCTGCCCGATATGCAGGTCGGAGATGTCTTCAACGGCGAGCTGCGCGTCACCAACTACGGTTTGGTACGCGCCGACAACCTGACCTTCCAGCTACCCGAGTCGGATGCCTACTACAAGTACGAATTCCAGCAGGGCCTGCCGGACTTCCTGGATGCCAAAGGCAGTCTGGTGATTCCCTACCGTATCACCGCCCTGGCTCCATTTAATCCGGATGGTACCGGCACCGGCGGCGGCTGTGGTGCGTACAGCAACGGCGGCAACGTTCAGTACGACTATACCTGCGCCAATGGAACCACTACGGGTGGTTCATCCGGCACCAGCTGGTTTGGACCGGCCTCCGGTTCCAGTTGCGGCGGTACCGGCGGCAGTCCTTGGTACAGTAATACTGGTAGTCGTGGTGACAGTGGCGGCAGGGGCGGTAGTTCCGGTGGACCGGACTACTCGTCCATGTCGGGTACCAGTTGCCCGACGCCTTGCCCGGATGGAAGATGCTGTGCGGGTGGTGGATCCGGCGGTAATGGTGCCGGTGGGGGTAGTGGTCCCAGTGGGCCGGATTTCTAAAGCAAAGGTAGGCATATGAACTTTCACCATCCAGGGTGGGACGTCTGTGCAAGCAAGATTGAGTAGGCATAACAACCATGAATAAAATGACAACGACTACAGACACAATGACAGTCGGACGTGGCTTAAGCCGAATGGCTGGGTGGCTGATCGTGGGATTTATGTTGAGCGCGTGGTCGTTACTGGTTCAGGCGGCTGGTCCGACGTTTGGGAAGCACAGCGAAAAGTTTGAAGACCTCCGGGTTAAGGTGTTAGGCGGTTATGTACGCGTCATACGGACTTGGGATGGCGATGACAAGCGCTGGTTTATCAACCGGCGCTGGGCGCCATTGCAATACACATACCGCGAGGGTACCTGCGCGCAACAAATCAGTGGTGGTGGCGGTGGGCTGGGTGCGGGTGTTGGGTATGTGAGCAATACCCCCAGTATTAAAAAGCTTTGCGAAATAGAACGCGCCACTGCCACGCTTACGTCGCCCACTAATTCCGATCTTTTTGGAAATGCGACTTTGAACGAGATCATCCGTATTCTTGAAAAGGACGAGAGCGGAAATGTGTTGCGCGCACGATGGGAAGACCGCAAGGGGAACTGGATCGACTATCTGGGAAACCGGCCGATGGTCTACGGTGATCGCAATGATATTAAAGTCACGCTGAAGTACGATGCTGAAAACCGCTTGAGAGGTGTGTTCGATCACCAGGGCAGGCAAATCCTGTGGTACGAATACAATGCCGACAATCAGGTGACGGTTGTACGGGATTATGCCGGCCGTCGGGTCGAATACCTCTACACGCAGGACGGTCTAAGCACCGCCAAGGATGTACGCGGTAACAGCTGGACCTATACCTACGAAGCGGGCCGCTTAAAAACCAAGACCGATCC
>DRJN01000072.1 GCA_011052165.1 Gammaproteobacteria bacterium | reverse complement strand
TTTTCACCATAGCCCCCTCTCCCTCCGGGAGAGGGTTGGGGTGAGGGGATAAAATACATGCAAATACTTATGCAACGATTAATACATTAGATCTTACAGATGAGCCATGAGTAAATATTGAATTAAGTGTAGGTTGGGCTGAGTAACGCGAAGCCCAATAACAATGATGTGTACATCATCCATCAGACTGAATTTTTAAAATTACCGCTGCCAGCAGGCTGCATACTTCACCCATTCCCTGGGCAATATATTTTTTAATTTCCGTCATGGTGATCTCACCTTCACCGAGTCCGGCAGCCAGGTTGGCAATGACTGAAATGCTGGCGTAACAGCAGTCCAGTTCCCGTGCCAGCACGGCCTCCGGCATAGCGGTCATGCCCACCATGTCACAGCCATCCTGCGCCATACGCCGGATTTCAGCGGCTGTTTCCAACCGCGGCCCCTGGGTGACACCGTAGGTTCCGCTGCCCGCCAGTTCGATCCCACTTTTGTGTGCCGCTTCAAGTAAGTGGCTTCGCAGCAGCGGGCAGTAAGGTTCGGTGAAATCCACATGCACTACCGGTACCGCGCCTCCGGCTTGCACCACAGGACTGACGCTACCATCAAAATAGGTCATCTCGCGACCGCTGGTATAATCAATAATCTGATCGGGAATAACCAGTTGGGCGGGTTTAAGGGAAGGATTGACCGCGCCCACGGCATTGATAGCCAGAATGTAATAGGCGTCGGCCTCTTTCAGCGCCCAGATATTGGCGCGATAGTTTACCTTATGCGGCAAAATCGTGTGGCCGCTGCCATGACGCGCCAAAAACAAAACCGGCTGCTCATTCAGTTGACCCTTGATCAGCGCCGCTGAGGTCTCGCCAAAAGGGGTGGAAACACGTCTTTCTTCGCTAATCGTCAGACCCGGCAGGGAGGTCAGCCCGGTGCCGCCGATAATGGCAATTCCCCGCATATCCTATAGCCCCTTCACGGCAAAAATGCCGTCGGCGTTTCGCAGATAACCTTTGTAATCCATGCCATAACCAAACAGATAACGATCTTCGGTCTGCACACCGACAAAATCCGCCTTGACACCGGTTTTTCGATCATGACATTTCTCTACCAGCACAGCAGAAAAAATAGCGGCGGCCCCTGCTTTTTCACAGTGATCAACAATGGCTTTAAGGGTAACGCCTTCGTCCAGAATATCATCAACAATCAGCACGTCCCGCCCCTGGAGTGAATAGTTCTGTTCTGAAAGCCAGTCCAGCCGGCCCCCTGAGACATGATCGTGATAGCGAGTGACATGCAGGTAATCCAGTTGCAGAGGAAAATTCAGACGTGTCAACAAATAGCCCGTCGGAATAATCGCTCCGGTCAGAACACAGAGAACCAGCGGATCGCGATCGAAAAGTTTTTCTGTGATCGCGGCAGCCATTTTATCCAGTGCCGCACCAACTTGTTCGGCCGTGTACAGGCAATCTGCTTCAGAGAGTAATTGATTGTAATCTTCGGTTTTCATGATTGAATTCTATTTTAATGGCATTTCATTAAGTTTTATTTCGTCAGGAATATGCAGCGTCGAGGTAGGAAAGGCGATCTCGGCCTGATGAGCGTTGATGATCTCGCTGACTTTCAATAATACATCCTGTTTGACCTCGTGATACTCAATCCAGTCTGTGGTACGTGTAAAGGTATAAATGAAAAAATCCAGCGATGAAGGCGCAAAGCCGTTGAAATTAACAATCATGGTCTGGCTTTGGTCAATATCAGGATGCGCCATTAACATTGTTTTGACATCGCGAATAATATCCGCCATTACAGAAATATCATCATAGCGAACGCCAATCGTTTCATAGATGCGGCGATGTGTCATGCGTGATGGATTTTCCACGCTGATACTGGCAAAGACCGAGTTCGGGACATACAGCAGGCGTTTGTCAAAGGTACGAAGAACGGTAGTACGCCAGCCAATTTTTTCAACCGTCCCCTCAATTTCCCGATCGGATGAACGCACCCAGTCGCCAATGGCAAAGGGCCTGTCCAGATAGAGCATCATGCCGCCAAAAAAATTGGCGAGCAAATCCTTGGCCGCAAAACCTATCGCAATACCGCCGATGCCACCAAAGGCGAGAATAGCTGAAATATTAAAGCCCAGACTCTGCAGGGCCACCAGGGTTGCCGTTATCAGAATCGTGCTGCGCAGCAACTGGCTGATAGCGCTGGCCGTGGTACGATCCAGCGGCTTACCCGCTACTTCGTGCTGATAGAGGATATTGGTTTCAACAAAACTGATGAAACGGATCAGCATCCAGGTGATACTGGCAATTATCCCGACCAGGCGTATCTCCGAGGTCATCGGCGACTTCATGACATCCAGGCACAGGGACAGGCCAATTATCCAGATCAACAGCGTCAGGGGAGTCTGTAGAGCCTGGACAAGGGCATCATCCCACTGGGTGCGCGTGGACTGCAGGCGCTGGTAGAGCTTTTTCAGCACCCGTTTCTGAATAAAATTCAGTAACAGAGTGGCAAAAAC
>DRJN01000071.1 GCA_011052165.1 Gammaproteobacteria bacterium | reverse complement strand
TAGCGGCAAAAAACTGGCTCCCAAAAAACCAGGCCGCAAACCGGTTACCAGGAAATAGTGCATTCAGAAATAAGTATACTGTCCCCTGAATTCCCCGTGTCTGACCGGCTCGCCCTGTGCTCCACCTGCCCATTCATAGTCAAGCGTAGGTGCGCGCGAGTATACAAGCTTGCTGCCATCCGCATCCATATCACCATCGCAATAGAGAGGCCGTTCCAGCCCTCTAAAGATATGCCTGGTCAGGATAAGCCCCGGAACAACCAGCATATAAAACTGTGCAATAGCACTTGCCTGTCCCCGTTGAGCGTATTTTTTTAAGTCTGATGCTAATAAGCCAAACTTTACCTCAACAAGTTCGCCGTTCTCTTTAATTTCTAGCCCATCAACCAAATAAATCTTCTGGCCGTTATAGTTGCGAATTTCGATAACAACTTCCTTTTTGTTTTTTCGGGCGTAAAAAAACCGAACCTCAAGAATAGATAAGGATCGGAAATAAGACGCTGCCTGCGCACACAAGCCATATAAATCAATAACTTATAAAGTTAAGCAATCATGGTGACCTTAGTCCATACAGGTGTGGCGTGTCAAGCAGATTGTCTTTATTTCATAGGGCGTCTTGGTTATATCTACACTAGGTCAGAAGCTGATCACCTAGTGGGATAATTGCACTATCTAATATGCCCTTCCTAATCATACGTCACACATTTAGCCTTCTGGGATTTTGATCCGGGCAAGCCGTTTTGCAGCGTTAAACCGACCCAGAATAATGAAATTCACCGCCAAACAAAACGAAATTTTGTAACACATTGAAATTCAAACTAAAATGGTAGCGAGAGGGAGACTTGAACTCCCGACCTCAGCATTATGAGTGCTGCGCTCTAACCAGCTGAGCTACCTCGCCATAGGGGAGATGACAACACACGGGGCTGCCATACGGTTACTTGGGGGCGCATTGTCGGCATTTCATGCCGTGATGTCAATATAGGTCTGCCCTCTCCTGGCTTTTTAATGCCGGGCAAAAACCCGTAATCAAGGCAGAAAATGTTTTGATGATACGGGTCTGGCAACGCCAAAACCCTGGGCATAGTCAATGCCAATTTCCTCCAGTTTCTCAAGGATAGCCTGGTTTTCCACAAATTCAGCAATCGTCTGCAAGCCCATCACCCGGCCGACCTGATTAATAGCCTCGACCATACTGAAATTGACGGCATCGGTCGCAATATCTTTCACCAGCGAGCCGTCGATTTTCAGATAATCCACCGGCAGATTCTTCAGATAGGAAAAGGAGGACATGCCCGTGCCAAAATCATCCAGAGCGAACTTGCAACCCAGTGATTTCAGATCCTTGATAAAACTGATCGCACGGCTGAGATTACCCACTGCCGCAGTTTCGGTGATTTCAAAGCAAATGGACGACGCTGCAATGTCATAGCTGGACAACATGGCTATCAGATCATCCAGAAAGTGCTCATCACCCAGCGACTGCCCTGAGATGTTGATAGCGGTAATCATATGCGCCATGTTTTGGCGATTGTCGCGTAACCATGCGAAGGTATGATTGATCACCCAGCGATCCAGTTCGGACATTAAATTGTAGTGTTCAGCCGCCGGTATGAAAGCGCCTGGAGGAATCATTTCGCCATTTTCGCCGATCATGCGTACCAGCACTTCGACATGACCAATACCGTCATTGGGACGCCCCACTGGCACGATGCGCTGACAGAATATTTCCAGCAGATCCTGCTCCATCGCTTTCTGGATACGCGAAACCCACTGCATTTCCCCGTGCTGGCGCGCCAGGTCTTCGTCATTCCGGTGATAGATGTGAATTCGGTTACGGCCTTCTTCCTTGGCCAGAAAACAGGCGCTGTCAGCCAGGCTAAGGACATTGACGTCATCACCCTGGCTGTAGGCTGTAATTTCAACGATACCGATACTAACACCGACAGAGAAGGTCTTGTCCTCTATATGGAAACGAAAATTGCGTACTGCCCGCTGCAGTTTTTTTGACACCTGCCAGGCCTGATTCAGATCACAGTTTTTCAGTAAGACGCCAAATTCATCCCCGCCCAGCCGCGCCAGCGTGTCTCCATTGCGCACTTCCTTCTGCAATACCTGGCTTAGCAGTTTCAGGAGTTCATCACCGGCAAGATGCCCGCTGGTATCGTTAACGACCTTGAACTGATCCAGATCCATGTAAAACAGGACGTGGCGTTCATCTTTCGACTTTGCCCCTTTCAGGGCTTTGTTGAGACATTGATCAAATTCATAACGATTGAGCAGCCCGGTCAGCGCGTCGTGGCGGGCGAGATAATCCATCTGGCTGGCCATGGCCACAGATTCCGACATATTACAGAATACCAGTACTGCACCGCTGATTTCACCCCGTTCATAAGTCGGATTGGCGGAATAGCGTACATGAATACAGTGATTCGATTTCGTCCACAAAACCGCGCTCTCGGCCCGGAAGCCATGCCCCTCATTCATGCTGCGAACAATCTTGCTGTCTTTTTTCTGCAGCGGTTTGTTGTCTTTACTGGAATGCTGGATCAGCCTATGGATATCCCGCCCCTGCATTTCGCCGGCGATAAAACCCAGCATATCCATAGCCGCCTGGTTGACAAAGGTACAACGCAAATCCCTGTCTACACCAATAATGCCCTCGCTGGTCGATTCCATCAGAGTATCGATGTATTCATGCAGATCATGGCAGGCATCTTCAGCGGCGTGCACCTTGCTCAACGAACACGCCAGGGCTTCCCGTGACCGGCGATGCTCGTCTGTCTCAATATTCAGGGCCAGATAATCAGCCACCGAGGCAAGAAAATTTTCTTCATCCAGCCGCCAGTGCCGCGACTCGCCAACGTGTTCGCAACAAAGGATGCCTACGACCTGCCCGGCCATTCGCAGGGGGGCATCCAGCAGCGCGCCGATACCCCGCGGCTTCAGATGCACTTCGGCGAATTCTGTAGCAACGGGATCAGACAGTGCGTCATCCACAGCAAGACAGCGTCCCTTCTCAATGGTGTCGAAATAAACAGGAAAATCCGCAGGATGTCGCACTGGAGCGCGAGCATGCTCACACGGCTTATGTCGAAACAGGTCCTGACATTCAATTTTTTCCCGCGTTTCATCGAACAGCCAGAGGCTAACCCGCTCTACCCGCAAAGTGCGGGCGACAACTTCTGTTGTGTACGCCAGTAATG
>DRJN01000070.1 GCA_011052165.1 Gammaproteobacteria bacterium | reverse complement strand
GGATGCAGCACCGTGCCATCACTGTCCTTGAGCAGGGGGAAGGGGTTGGCCCAGTAACTGCTTTCCTTAGCGCCACGCTGGGTCTGGGTGGAACCGGCAGCGACGCGTTCGCCGAGACGAAAATGTTGCAGGGCGTCTTCGATGTGCATGTCAGACTGAATGGTGGATTCGCCCGGCTCGATTAGCTTGAAATTGTTCATGTAGAGCAGAACATCCAGGGCATCGCCACGGAACAGTTCAGTCACATCGGTGACCGGGACGATCTGGCGGGCATTGGAACCGGTATCCTTGTTATAGCCCACTTCGCGCCCGGCCATCTGCATCCTGGCCTGCGTGCTGAAGCCATCGAGACAGGCAAAAGCGCCGGTCTCGGTACCATAAAAAACCGGGCGGGTGAGTTTGTCCGCGCCTTTGCGCAGGCTGATCTTGCCCATGTCATCCGCCTTGATCAGCATCTCGGCAATATAGGGTTCATCATTTTCATCGAAGCGCACCACATAGCGGGTACAGCCGCAATGCAGAGGGAGATCGCCATCGAGAATGGCGAGTACGTTGTGCAGGGTCAGCACCGGTTTTTTGGCATAACCGAAATATTTCAGTTCATCAATGTTGGGCACCACGCCGATCAGTACCTTGTTCTTCCGGTCGTGGTAATAGCCCAGATCTTTTTCACTGGCATGGGGGTCGCCAAAGAAGAACAGGCCATCGGCTTGGCGTTCACGGGTGATGTCCTTAATGCGGGCAAAGGGGAACAGGTTGAGCAGGCCCGGCTCCATTTCGATACAGCCGCGCGATTTATGAATATAGACAATGATCAACGAGGTGCCTACCTGCAGAGGGACGGAGACCCAGTCCTCGCTGATGAAACGATCCAGATCCAGCGGATTATGAGCCAGTTCATAAAAAGGCCGGGCGCGTTTGTTGGAGGGCGTGGAATAGTCCACCCCGGTCTGAATATCGGCGGCGATAGTCAGTGGCACATGCGCCAGCTCAGTATAGTCGGAGGGGTAGTTAAAATAGTGTCCGGAAATTTCACCGGCCGTCACGTTGGGCGAGGCATCCATTCCTGAGCTGCGGCGCACCCCCTGATCCAGGCCGACGTTATTGAGTAGCTGACGTCGGGTTTCGAGAATCAGATCGGACAGCGTGCCGGCCTTATCGGTGACCTTATCCTTGATCGTGTCGGGTGTTTCCAATCCGGTGGAAACGACGTCGTTCTGCAAACGCACCAGACGAGAATAACCGCTCCCGCGGTAATGGTGGAAGGCGCCGTCCATGAATTTTATCAGCTCGCGTGCATGTTCTTTTTCCTTTGCACTGTCGAAGCCATGAGATTCGAGAATATTGATCAGATCGCGTACCTTGACGGACTCGATATAATCAATTTTTTGTTTTGCTTCGTGTTTCTGCACATCGGTGCGGTGCTGCAGATCTTCGGTGAACTGGAATTTGTAGATTTTCAGGAAGCGGGCAAAAGCCAGGCTGCGCAGCAACTGGCCAGGTGTGCTGCAACCATCGCGAATTTCAAGAATTTTTTCCATAGCACTATCTTCGACAGTAAAAGTAAAAGGATGATAAACCGTATTTATGGATAAGGCCAAACAGCATATTTTAGCGCCGCATTACAAATTCTTAGGCAAATGCTGATTAATTCTTCCGTTCGTGGTGAGCCCTGTCGAACCATGAACGGAAGAATTAATTAGCGCTTTCCCAGGCAAAACAGGCGCTGCAAATCAACCTCTTTTAGCCGACCCGCAGGCTCACCCGGTAGCCAGCGAACTTGCGTATATTCAGCACACCGCTGTCGAGAATCAGGTACTGGCCTTTAATGCCGTTAAGTACGCCCTTGATTTCAGGGGTCTTGTCAAAATTAAATGAGCTGACCTTAACCGGGTAGCTGTTGACTGGAAATTCAATATTAACCGGCGTTTCCGAGGCCAGGCGGGTCACCGCATTCGCGCCGGATTCAGCCATCAGATTATCGACTTCGATTTTACAGATCGCGAATAACTTATCGCGCTCGCGGGCCAGATCGATATCGTCCGGTTCGCTCCTGAGCATCTTGCGCCAGTCGGTGCGATCGGAAACATGTTGTTTCATGATCACCTCGATGCGCCCGGAGAGCAGGCGATTTTTGACCCTGAAAACCGGTAGTGCGGCGCAGGCGCCCTGATCGATCCAGCGTGTAGGGATCTGGGTGCCGCGGGTAATGCCAACCTTGATAGCGGAGGAATTAGCGAGATAAACAAAGTGATCCTGCAGACAGTGCTGCTCGCCCCATTCGGGTTCACGGCAGGTACCCTGATCATAATGGCAAAGTTCCGGCTTGATAATACAACTGTCGCACTGGGCGAGATGTTTGAAACAGGGATAACAATAACCCTGGTTGAAGCTTTTATTTGTTTTGCGGCCGCAGGCAAGGCAGTGAATCTCCCCGCTATAATTCAGCTGGATAGCCTTGCCGATGAGCGCATTCATGTCGATCCGTTCGTCATCCAGCGGCAGGCGATACTGAACGGGTGCGCCCAGCGTAGTGATCATTTTACGCAGGTGGCCAGTTATCTGCATTTACTTATCTGCAAGTGAGTTCAGCCAGTAGGGTGCTTATGTATGATAAGGCGCGCTGAGTTCATGTACGGCATCGACAAAGACTTTGGCGCGTTCGGGATCCACATGTTGATGGATCCCGTGACCCAGGTTAAAGACATGGCCACTGCCGGCACCATAACTTTCAAGAATGGCCGCCACTTCCTGACGAATGCGTTCCGGTGAGGCATAGAGCACACAGGGATCCATATTGCCCTGCAGGGCAACCTTGTCGCCCACGCGGGCGCGGGCCAGGCCGATATCAAGGGTCCAGTCCAGACCCAGGGCGTCGGCGCCGGTTTCGGCCTGGGCTTCCAGCCACTGATTGCCGCCTTTGCTGAAGATGACCAGCGGGATACGCTGACCTTCATGTTCGCGGTTGACGCCCTCGATGATCTGCTGCATATAACGCAGGGAAAATTCCTGATAATCACGCGTCGTGAGAACACCGCCCCAGGTGTCAAAGATCATCAGCGCCTGGGCGCCGGATTCGATTTGTGCATTGAGGTACTCAACAATAGTGCGTGCCAGCACATCCAGCAGGCGATGCAATTGCAAAGGCTGATCGTAGAGCATGCCTTTGACTTTTGCGTAGTCTTTGCTGCTACTGCCTTCCACCATGTAGGTGGCCAGCGTCCAGGGACTGCCGGTAAAGCCGATCAGGGGCGCGCGGCCATCCAGTTCCCGCCGGATCATGCTCACCGCATCCATCACATAACCGAGTTCAGCACCGATGTCCGGTACGCTCAGTTTATCGATAGCCGCCTTGTCCCGCACCGGATCTTTGAAACGCGGGCCTTCACCTTCAGAAAAATACAGCCCTATCCCCATGGCATCGGGAATGGTGAGAATATCCGAGAACAGAATCGCGGCATCCAGTTCAAAGCGGTCCAGCGGCTGGATAGTGACTTCGGTAGCATACTCAGGCGTCTTGCACAGCGCCATAAAGTCACCGGCCTTTTGTCGTATGGCGCGGTATTCAGGCAAATAACGGCCCGCCTGGCGCATCATCCACACGGGGGTGACGTCGACAGGCTGTTTCAGCAAAGCCCGCAGGAAACGATCGTTTTTCAGTTTGCTCATGTTTTTTTTCAGTTAGACGTTGAGATAATTGAGTATGCCTTCGGCCGCCTGGCGGCCTTCGTAAACGGCGGTGACGACCAGATCCGAACCGCGCACCATATCGCCACCGGCAAAGACTTTGGGGTTGGTCGTTTGGTGTCTAAAAGTTTGCGCCGACGGCGCTTTTACCCGGCCGTGTTCATCCAGTTCGATGCCGTGCGCAACCAGCCAGTCGGGCGGGCTGGGTCGAAAACCAAAGGCGATAATAACTGCGTCGGCCATGATAATTTCTTCGGAGCCGGGAACGGGTTCCGGCCGACGGCGTCCGCGCTCGTCCGGTTCGCCCAGTTGAGTGTTGACGACTTTGACGCCCTCGACACGTCCATTGCCGACGATCTCGACAGGCTGGCGGTTCCAGAGGAACTGTACGCCTTCCTCGCGGGCGTTGGCGACTTCGCGCCTGGAGCCGGGCATGTTGGCTTCATCACGACGGTAGGCGCAAGTGACCGAGAAGGCGCCCTGGCGAATGGCGGTGCGAGTGCAGTCCATCGCAGTATCGCCGCCGCCGAGTACGACCACATGTTTGCTGTCCATGTTAACGAAGTCAGAAGGATTCTTTTCCAGTTTCAGACAGCGGTTGACGTTAGAGATCAGAAATGGCAGCGCCTCATAGACGCCGGGCAGATCTTCGCCGGGGAAGCCGCCTTTCATGTAACGGTAGGTGCCCATGCCCATGAACACCGCATCATATTCGGTCATGAGTTGTTCCAGAGTGATTCCCTTGCCGACGTCGGTATCGAGAACAAACTCCACCCCCATGCCTTCGAGTACCTGGCGGCGGATCCTGACGACTTCTTTTCCCAGTTTGAATTCGGGAATGCCGAAGGTCAGCAGGCCCCCGATCTCAGGATTGCGATCATACACTACGGGCGTTACACCGTTGCGCGCCAGCACGTCAGCACAACTGAGACCGGCGGGGCCAGCGCCGATAATCGCCACGCGTTTGCCTGAGTTACGGACGCGTGAAAGATCCGGCCGCCAGCCCTGAGAAAAGGCGATATCGGTAATATATTTTTCAATGGCACCGATAGTGACGGCACCAAAGCCATCGTTGAGGGTACAGGCGCCTTCGCAAAGCCGGTCATGCGGGCACACGCGACCACATATTTCCGGCAGGGAATTAGTACGATGGCAGAGTTCAGCGGCTTCGATGATATTACCTTCAGCGATCAGCTTGAGCCAGTTGGGAATATAGTTGTGTACGGGACATTTCCATTCACAATAGGGATTGCCGCAGGCCAGGCAGCGATCCGCCTGTTCGGCGGCGTGTTCAGCATCGAACTGACCGTAAATTTCACGGTACTCTTTTGTGCGCTCTTTCGCCGGTTTCTTGTCCGGATTGAGGCGCTTAATCTGAATGAATTGAAAGTTATTACCCATAAAATCAGTTTCTGGTTATTTAATCTCTGAGAGTTTAATTCCCCGCTGCTTGCAGCGAAACCCATCGGCACCTGACAATTTAATACCCCGCCCGCTTGCGGCGGGGTGGTTTATCTACCCGCGAGTGACCGCTGTTAAGCGGCGGCTCGTTGCAGATCCTCCAGCAGATCTTCCAGGGAGGCGGCTTTCGGTGTGACCAGCCAGAATTTACTTGCCGTATCAGTAAAGTTGTCGAGAATGATCTGGCCATGCCGGCTGTCGGTTTCACGCACAAATTCTTCCAGTACGTCGCGCAGGTGGTTACGATAGGCCTCCATGTGCTCAGAGGCGATGCGCTGGATATTAATGTCCTGGTTGATGCAGTCGGCAAACCGGCCGGCTTCATCATAGACATAGGCGAAGCCGCCGGTCATGCCAGCGCCGAAATTGATACCGGTGTTGCCGAGTACGGTGACGGTGCCGCCGGTCATGTATTCGCAGCCGTGATCGCCGATGCTTTCCACGACCGCGTGACAGCCGGAGTTACGCACGGCAAAACGTTCACCGGCCGCACCGGCCGCGAACAGTTTGCCGCCGGTGGCCCCGTAGAGACAGGTGTTGCCCATAATCGGGGTGTCGGCGGAATCAAACTGGCTGTCTTTGGGGTGGCGCAGTACCAGTTTGCCGCCGGCCATACCCTTGCCGACATAATCATTGGCGTCGCCTTCGAGGTACATGTGCAGCCCCCCTGCGTTCCAGACGCCGAAACTCTGCCCAGCGGTGCCGGTGAGTGTCAGAATGATGGGCGTATCTTCCATACCGGTGTTGCCGTGGCGTACGGCGATTTCACCGGACAGGCGTGCGCCAATGGAGCGATGAATATTCTGCACGCGATAGCGAAATTCACCGCCGGACAGGGTTTCAATCGCCGACAGCGCATCGGCCACCATTTGCTCGGCCAACTCGCCTTTGTCAAAGGGGTCGTTGTGAGGTTCGGTGCAGAATTGGGGCTTGTCGTCGGGTACGCCACCGTCACTGAGCAGCGGCCCCAGATCCAGGTTCTTCTGCTTGGCAGTGTCGCCTTCAAGCAGCTCCAGCAAATCGGTGCGGCCAATGAGATCGGTGAATTTGCGGCAACCCAGTTTTGCCAGCAGTTCACGTACCTCACGGGTGATGAAGCGGAAATAATTCATCACCATCTCCACCTGACCGATGAAATGCTCGCCGCGCAGGACATTGTCCTGGGTGGCGATGCCGGTGGCGCAATTATTGAGGTGACAGATACGCAGATATTTGCAGCCCATGGAGATCATCGGCCCGGTACCGAAACCGAAACTTTCCGCCCCCAGAATGGCGGCTTTAATCACGTCCAGCCCGGTTTTCAGGCCGCCGTCGGCTTGCAGACGCACTTTGTCACGCAGATCGTTCGCGCGTAGCAACTGGTGCGTTTCGGACAGTCCCAGTTCCCAGGGACCGCCTGCGTATTTGACCGAGGCCAGGGGCGAGGCGGCGGTGCCGCCGTCATAGCCGGAAATGGTGATGAGATCGGCATAGGCTTTGGCCACGCCGGCGGCGATGGTGCCGACACCCGCCTCGGCGACGAGTTTCACTGAAACCAGGGCCTGTGGGTTGACCTGTTTGAGATCAAAAATAAGCTGGGCCAGATCCTCGATGGAGTAGATATCGTGGTGCGGCGGCGGCGAGATCAGTCCCACGCCGGTTTTACAGTAACGCAGTTCGGCAATCAAATCGTTGACCTTGTGGCCGGGAAGCTGGCCGCCTTCGCCGGGCTTGGCGCCCTGGGCAACCTTGATCTGCAGCACCTCGGCGGAGCGCAGATAGGCCGGGGTGACGCCAAAGCGACCGGAAGCGACCTGTTTGATCTTGGAGCGTTTTGGTGTGCCGTAGCGAACGGGATCTTCGCCACCCTCCCCCGAATTGGACCGTCCACCGAGACGGTTCATGGCCTCGGCCAGGGTTTCATGGGCTTCCGGCGAGAGTGCGCCCAGGCTCATGGCAGCGGAGTCAAAACGCATGAGAATATCTTCTTCCGCTTCGACTTCCTCCAGGGCAATAGCGGGGGTATCCTCCCGCAGTTTCAGTAAGTCACGCAACGACAGCACCGGACGCTGATTCACCTGCCGGGCATAGTCCTGGTATATTTTATAATCGCCGGTCTTGACGGCTTTTTGCAAGGTGAGCACCACATCCGGGTTATAGGCGTGTTCTTCGCCGCCATGGATGAATTTCAGCAGGCCCCCCTGTTCAATCGCTTTGTGAGGGTTCCAGGCCAACTGGTGCAAGCTGCGTTGTTCGACTTCGAGATCCTCAAAGCGTGCGCCCTGTACCCGGTTGGTGGTGCCTTTGAAGCAGCGTTCCACTACATCCTGGTGCAGGCCAACCGATTCAAACAGTTGTGCGCCACGGTAACTGGAAATGGTGGAAATGCCCATTTTTGAGGTGATTTTGTACAGCCCCTTGTTGATGCCCTTGCGGTACTGGGCATCCAGTCTACAGGCATCCTTCTCGCTGATTTCGCCTGAGCGCACCAGATCGCGGATGACTTCATAGGCCAGATAGGGGTGTACGGCCGTGGCGCCGTAGCCAATGAGAGTGGCGAAATGGTGGGCGTCGCGCGCACTGCCGGTTTCCACCATGATGTTAGCGTCGCAGCGCAGACCTTCGGCAATTAGTTGGTGATGGATGGCGCCAGTGGCGAGCAGAGCATGTACCGGCAGGCTGTCTTTCCCAATACCAAAGTCGCTGATGACCAGGATCACCACGCCCTTTTTAACGGCCGCCACTGCTTCGTCGCATATTGCCTGTAAGGCATCCTCAAGACTTTGTTTCAGCGGCCGGTTAAGGTCGATGCGCCGGTGGGCGTAATCGGGATTTTTTGCACCCAGGGCGAGTAGCTGGTGGAACTTGCTGCTGGACAACACCGGTGAGTCTACCAGCAGGCGATCCGCATGTTCCGGAGTTTCCTCGAACATGTTGCGCTCACAACCGAAACAGGTTTCCAGCGACATCACCACCTGTTCACGAATGGGATCGATGGGGGGGTTGGTAACCTGGGCGAACTGCTGGCGAAAATAATCATAGAGCGAGCGCAGCTTGCGTGAGAGTACCGGGAAAGGCGTGTCATCGCCCATGGAGCCAATGGCTTCCAGGCCGTTTTCCGCCAGTGGCCGAATGATCTGATCGCGCTCCTCGAAGGTGACCTGAAACATTTTTTGATATATCTCGGCCTCTTGAGTAGAAAGTAGACTGTCACAGCTTTCCTCGGACAGTTTCGATTTCAGGCGCAGGGAACGACCGGCAATCCACTCCTTGTAAGGCTGGGCGGTTTTCAGGCGGGTATCGATATCTTCCGGGAATAACAATTCACCCGTCTGGGTATCCACGGCGACCATCTGCCCGGGTCTCAGACGGCCTTTGCTGAGCACGTCTTGCGGTGCGTAGTCATAGACGCCGATTTCAGAGGCCAGGGTGATATGCCGATCTTTGGTGATTACCCAGCGCGCCGGGCGCAGGCCGTTTCTGTCCATGGAACAGGCGGCGTAGCGGCCATCGGTCATGACGATCCCGGCCGGCCCGTCCCAGGGTTCCATGTGCATGGAGTTATATTCGTAGAACGCGCGCAGATCGGCGTCCATGGTGTTGACGTTCTGCCAGGCGGGGGGAATCAGCAGGCGCATGGCGCGGAAAATGTCCATGCCCCCGGCGAGCAGGGCTTCGAGCATGTTGTCCAGACTGTTGGAGTCGGAGCCGCCCATGGACACCAGCGGGCGCACATCTTCCATGGGAATATGCGGCGATTCAAACTTGTGGCCGCGTGCGACCGACCAGTTGCGGTTGCCCTGAATCGTATTGATTTCGCCATTGTGGGCCAGGTAGCGGAAGGGCTGGGCCAGGCGCCACTGGGGCCAGGTGTTCGTGGAGAAACGCTGGTGGAAGACGGCGGTGGCCGATTCCATTTTCGGATTATTCAGATCCTGATAGAAGATCGGCAGATTTTCCGGCATCACCAGGCCCTTGTAGGCAATCACCGAGGAGGACAGGCTGGGGACGTAGAATATTTCATCGTTCTGTTCGATGATCTTTTCGCTGCGGCGGCGGGCGATATACAGGTGACGTTCAAACGTGATCGCGTCCATGCCCTCGGCAGCATTGACGAAAATCTGTTCGATTTGGGGCAGGGTTTTCAGGGCTTCTTCGCCACAGGCGCGTGTGTCGGTGGGCGTCACGCGCCAGCCAGGAACGTCCAGTCCTTCTTTTTTCAGTTCAGATTCAAGGATTTGGCGAGCGCTGTTAGCCAGATCCGTTTCGGTATTCAGGAAGACCATGCCTACCGCGTAGAGCGGCGTCAGGGCGAAGCCCTGTTCTTCGGCGACCGATCGCAGGAAGCTGTCGGGCTTTTTTAGCAGCAGGCCGCAACCGTCGCCGGTTTTGCCATCGGCGGCGACGGCGCCACGGTGGGTCAGCCGGGCCAGTGCGCCAATGGCGGTTTCCAGCAACCAGTGACTGGCGTTGCCATCCATCTGGGCAATCAGGCCAAAACCACAATTATCCCGTTCAAATTCAGGACGATAGAGACTGTTTTCTAGCTTGGGCTGTGTACTCACTCGGATTCTGATACCTTGCTTCAATAACCTTCAGGTGCTCGCCTGGTTCACAGGCAAAAGGGCCAAGCAGTATACCGGATCCAGTCGCCAGGCTTCAATCTCCCCATGACTTTGTACCCCACGGAAAGCCGGTGTTTTCAATCAAAGATTGATGGGTTTTCCCTGGACTTCGCGCTTCGCTCTACCCATCATTGGCGGGAGAAACCTACTGGAGTTCGGCCTGAATACTGGCAAAACTGCGCGGCCAGGGGCGGGTTTTGTGCAGGCTGCCAGGCAGGTTCGCGATGGCGGCTTTGGCCCTGGCATGATCAGGGTAGTTATTATAAACCAGGATGTACCAGGGACGCTTATTGCGGAGGGTGCGGTAATAAACGGCTTTGCCGGCAAGTTTGTGTTGCCGGATAAAATGCAGAATGCCGGCTTCGGTCCGGCCGCCGAGGAGTTGCAGGGTGTAATGGCTGGGATCCTGGCTCCAGAGCCAGGCGGCGTTGCTGGTTTTATCATTGGGCGATGACGGCGGTCTCGAGGGGGTGTCAATCGCGGCTGGAGGAGGCGTGACGGCCTCTTGGTGGATGATTTTCTGAATATCGGCGAAGGGACGGATCCAGGGCTTGAGGGTGGGAATATTTTTAATCATCATGTTGGCCGCGCGTTTCGCTTGCGCGCGGTCAGGATACCGGCCCTGGATCAGCGCATACCAGGGATGCCGGTTGTGCAGGCGGGCAAACCAGGCAAGATCCTCCCGCAACCCGTGCCGTTTGGCAAAGGCCAGCAGGCTGTTTTTATGCTGACTGCTCAGCAGTTGCAGAGTGAAGTGCTTTGGATTTTGCTTTGTAATCCAGTTTTTGCCATTGAATCCCCGTTGGAGGTGGTTGGCGGGTTGGCGGGTTTTCAACGCTGTTGCGCCCACGACTTTAAAACGGGCCTCGACTGTCTGTTTGCTAAGGGGATCCTGCAGACGGACTTTCCAGGTGTCCGGGTTACGGCCAACGGTGATGTGCAACTCCATTTCAGTGGGGCTGATGATGTTGATCTGGCGGCCTGAAAGGATCTTGTGTCCGCCGGACCAGAACACGGTGACGTTCATGTCCTTGCTGAAATGCTTGCCGAGAATGGCAATGGTTTGCGGTTTGCGGCTGCTGTTGACGGGATTCGGGCTGATGTCAGAAATAATTATGGAGGTCGCCGGGAGTGCGGGTGCTGGCACCTGAGGCGGCTCAGGTTCAGAATCAGGTTTGGCTATGACCGTTTGTTTTTTGGCTTCCTTGGCGGCAACAGGGGCAGG
>DRJN01000069.1 GCA_011052165.1 Gammaproteobacteria bacterium | reverse complement strand
CTTGTCGAAGGAAGCCCTTCGGCTTTACTCAGGAGAGCCTTGTCGAAGGACAAATAGATGAAGCACTCTATTGACAGCATGTCCATGCGCAGGGTTGACCCTTCGAACTTCACCACGAACGTGGAAATTCACACGTAATCGGGTATTGGGAACGCTTATTTAGGCATTCAAGCCAGAATCGAGAAGATTGACTGGACTCACGGAAATTGTCATACTACTCAGAATTGGGTACGCCTCCGGCTCTAGAATTGGGTTGCTATGAGCCATTCCACCAGTATTATCATGTGCGGTTATATCTGCATTGTTTGCGGAGGGTGCCTGATAATATTAAAAATTGTCTTTACATTACACTGCCGAACCGCGCGAAACTTCCTCTGACGATAGTCTAATGGAGCAACGCGGTATAACGGATATGTTCCGTGTCCCTTAACACGGGCAAGACAGTTGAAAAATTATTTTAGCATTACCCATCACCAGTAACATGGCAGCTGCTTGTCGTATTAATCGTTGCAACAGTATTTGCATCATAGCCCCCTCTCCCTCTGGGTGAGGGGATAAAATACATGCAAATACTGTTGCAACGATTAATACTAATAATAATGTATTTGAATTTTAACTATCTTATCCACCCATCACTGGTTTACAAAGAACAAGAATATGTCCAGAAAACAATACGCTGAGTGGCAAATGCGTTTGATGCCATTTCTGCGCTGGAAACACATGGTCACAAAGCAAACGTTGCGTAGTGATCTGCTATCCGGCTTAACCGTTGCCATTGTGGTTATTCCGCAGGCCGTGGCATTTGCCTCTATTGCGGGTATGCCACCACAATATGGCCTGTATGCCGGTATGATTCCAGCCATCGTCGCCTCATTATTCGGCTCTTCCTGGCACCTAATGTCAGGGCCGACCACGGCGGCATCAATCGTGCTGTTTTCTTCTCTGAGCGCCTTTGCGGTACCGTTATCCCCCGAGTATGTCGGTCTTGCGCTTACCCTGACGTTCATGGTGGGGGTTATCGAACTGGTTCTCGGACTGGCTCGAATGGGCACCATCGTCAATTTTATTTCGCATTCTGTGGTGGTCGGGTTTACTACCGGTGCGGCGATACTGATTGCTAGCAAACAACTCAAAAATTTCTTCGGCGTCCCCATCCCGCGTGGCGGGAATCTGTTTGGCACGCTGGAACACTTCTGGTATCAGATACCAAACATTAACATGTACGTTACCGTCATCGCATTGGTTACGCTAATTACCGGCTTTGTTTTCAAGCGATTCGTTCCTAAAATTCCACCACTAATAGCCGCCTTGCTAACGGGAACCTGCACCAGTCTATTACTCAACGCCCTGTTCGGCAGCGATGTTACCCATATTGCTACTGTCGGTGCTTTGCCACAGACACTACCGCCATTTTCCTTACCCGATTTCAACCTCAATACCATGAGTGAGCTGGTTCCGGCAGCACTGGCCATGACGTTGTTTGCGCTCACTGAAGCGGTTTCCATCGGTCGGGCTATCGGCATCCGTAGCGGGCAGATTATTGATGGCAATCAGGAGTTTATTGGCCAGGGTCTGTCTAATATCGCAGGTAGCTTCTTCTCCGGTTATGTTGCCACGGGTTCTTTCAACCGTACCAGCCTCAACTATCAGTCCGGGGCAAAGACACCTATGAGCGCAATGCTTGCCGGTACCATGGAAATCTTTATCGTACTCGCCATCGCCCCATTAGTGGCTTATCTTCCCGATGCTGCAATGGCGGGTATCCTGTTCTATGTGGCATGGGGTCTGATTGATTTTCCGAATATCCGGCACATACTCAATTCTAATCATTCTGAACGTGCTATTTTCATCATTACCTTTGTATCCACGCTACTGCTGGATCTGGAGTATGCTATTCTGATTGGTATTCTGTTGTCGTTGATCCTCTACCTGATGCGCGTTTCCCAGCCACGAATACTGTCGCGCGTACCCGATCCAAATCTGTATAATCGCAAATTTTCAGTCGGAACCGGATATGCTACTGAGTGCCCACAGTTACACATTATGCGCATTGATGGCTCATTATTTTTCGGCTCTGTCCCCTATTTGCGGGAGGAACTTGGGAAACTTGAACAGCAGCATCCCGAACAGAAATATCTGGCGATTGTCGCCCAGGGCATCAGTTTTGTTGACCTGGCCGCAGCCGATGTGCTGGCCGGGGAAGCGGTAAAGCGACGTGCCCGCGGGGGTGACCTTTACCTGATAAACGTCAAGAAAGGATTGTGGGATTCTCTCGAAGAGAACCACGCTTTCGACAAGATAGATCCGCGTAATATCTATCAGGGCAAGTCCGCCGCACTTCATGCAATTTACCAGAAACTTGATAAGTCCGTCTGCGCTGTCTGCAACATACGCATCTTTATTGAATGTGAAGAAGTTAAATACATTGGTAAACAACACGACGAAACACCGGCTGGAGCGGTCCCGGAAGGCTAAGCTGAAAGTGTCATGGTGCAGGAAGTCGTGGATAAGGCTAAAACCGAAGCTCCTTCGGTCGCCCATGCGGGAGACTGTGCTGGGTAGTTACCTTGTATTAATCGTTGCATCAGTATTGGCACCATAGCCCCCTCTCCCTCTGGGAGAGGGTGGGGGTGAGGGGATAAAATACATGCAAATACTGATGCAACGATTAATATATTTATAAAAAGCCGCGTCTTTGTACGCGGTTTTTTATGGTGTAGCGGTAGAATTTGCCGCCAACCTGAACGCTCCCCACTGGTTGACGATATGGCAGAACAGTTCGGCCGTGCGTTCGGTGTCATAAACTGCGGAATGGGCTTCCTCGCTATTCCACTTTATCCCTGCTTCCTGTGCGGCGCGTGCGAGCACCGTCTGGCCAAAGGCCAGCCCGCCGAGAGTGGCTGTGTCAAAGGTACTGAATTGGTGAAAGGGCGTTTTCTTGAGCTTGCAACGACTGGCCGCAGCCTTTATAAAACCGAGATCGAAAAAAGGATTATGGCCGACCAGGATGGCGCGGCTGCAACCAGTGTCCTTCAGGTAACGGTTGATGGGATCAAAAATATGCCGAAGCGCCTCCTTCTCCGCTTTCGCCATGCGAAAGGGATGAAAGGGATCGATGCCGGTAAACTCCAGTGCTTTGGGATCCAGCACCGAATCGGGAAAGGGTTCCACGTGGCAGGCAAACGTTTCTGCGGGATAGACTTTATCGTGCTCGTCCATCAGCACCGGGATGGCGGCAATTTCCAACAGCGCATTTTTGTGAGCGTCAAAACCGGCGGTTTCCACATCAACAACAACCGGAAGAAATCCACGGAAGCGTTTTGATATCCTGGTTATGGTCGCCTTGTCATTCATGGACGGGAGAATACCTCAGACAGACAGAAATAGCGATGTGTTCGACAGTATCGCCAATACTCTTCGAAAGGCTCATGATGAATAGAATTATTCGGGGGTGTTTGTAGTGGCATAAAACTTTAGCTCTTTGCGTATGCTCAAACCGAGAGTTAATCTCACATTCTCTTCTACGGTGTGTCCGTACTCAACAGCAGGCATCTGCATTTAAAATCAGGTAGTCGTCTTAATAACTGCGTATTAATCGTTGCATCAGTATTTGCACCATAGCCCCCTCTCCCTATGGGAGAGGGTGGGGGTGAGGGGATAAAAACACATGTTAATACTTATGCAACGATTAATAGCTGCGTGCTTTGGGGAGAAAGGCTTTTATTCTTCCTCGTCCGTCAG
>DRJN01000068.1 GCA_011052165.1 Gammaproteobacteria bacterium | reverse complement strand
TATCCCTTCCACATCCACGGATTATTTTTCTGGACAATGTCAAACTCTTAGAGCACTAGCTAATAAATCACCCCGCCGCAAGCGGACGGGATATTAATCTGTAACGTACTGATGGGTTTCGCTTTGCTCTACCCATCCTACTGTTTTTCGTGGCAAGCCACGGAGAATTAAACCCAAAGAGATTCAACCGCCATCCTGTTTCTTCGGCTTTCCATATTTCTCAAACATACCGCAGCGCCCGACCGGCAGATAATCCGGAATCCGGTAATAGTCTGACAGAACACGCTCAAGGACTTCCCGGTGATACGTTTTATACCTGAAACCCCGGCCAAGAAGGTAATAGAACTTTGTCCCCGCTATCGATAGCGTATGAATCTCTATCGAGTCGAACCAGTCACGGTGCTGTTCCAGTTTGGAAGAGTAGCTGAGCAGCAAAATATTCTTACCTTCCAGCTTTCTGAAATCAGTGACCATATCGTCCTGCCGCGCATGATGAGACCCCACCCCCAGCACCGGCACATGCACGCCGCCTCTACGATAAGAGAGTATCGCCGACTCGGTATAGCTGTCGGTAGCAAGAATATATTCACCGCGATACGGCGCCAGCATCTCGACCATCCTGTCACTATAAAAGCCGTAGACCAGATCCCGGTAAATGCTCTTATTGTCACGAAACAGACCCGGCCCCATAACCAGTAGCACAGCCAGCACTAACACATGCACCAGCGAATACGGCAGCATAAAATAAAACGTCCGGCGCAGGGCCGTAGCAGAAAAAACCGAAGCCATACCGATAAAAACAAACGGATAGAAACTCAGCAGCCAGTGCAGACCAATGGAAACCCAGAAAGACAGCAACAGGAAGAGGCTGTAGCAGATAATAAACAGGCTGCTAAACACACCTATGCCGGTTCTGGGATGCAGGCTTTTCCGGCCTTCTTTGATGTAGTAATAAACGACGGCCGGACTCAATAGATAAATCAGCATCAGCAGGTATTTAGCCGGCAACTCGAATGAAAAGCTATCACCCTCGGTACGATTGATGAGATTGAAGAGATAATTATCCCAACAATGATTGTAATTCCACAACAGATTGAGAAAAATAAACGGCAGCGTGCCAAGGATGATCAAACCGATTCCGCGCCAGGGCCGCCAGCCACGGCGAACATACAACAGCGTGTAAATCACATAAGCCACCCCCAGCAGCCCGGCAAAAAACTTGGAGAAAAACGCCAGCCCCAGCAACAGGCCTGTCAGCAGGTACCAGCCCAGTGCATCATCTTTCTGAGTCCGGTAAAAGCACAACGCTGACAAAAACGACCAGAATAGCAGGGGCGTATCCGTGGTGATCAGCACGCCCAGCACATTAATGGGGGCAATAAGAAACAGAATCGCCGCCATCACAGCAGATTTCGGATGCGTATCCCGCAGCAGGCGGTAGATAGCCCAGCCGATAAACGTGACTATCAGGATCTGTGGCAGACGCAGCCATACGGGTGCATCACCAAAATGGAGTAACGCCGCCAGAAGCCAGCCGACCATGGGCGTGTGATCATAGTAGCCATAATCCAGATGCCGGCCCCATTCGATAAAATACATCTCATCACCGGTCAAGGGCATGAAGCCGGCAAAGAGTAATCTTATGATCAGGGTGCTCAGCAAAGTGAGCCAGAGATGGCGCTTGGTCAACTGCATGGAATATCCGAAAAAAGCCAAAGCCCGCAATACTAGCATGGCAGCCTTACCCGCGCAGCTTTGGGATACCGGGCGGCTTATGGAAAAAGGATAATCTCGGGTATAATTGCCGATTAACTAACGTTTTCAAAGAATCAATCAAACAGGCGCATTCAAATCCGTGGAAAAGACATACAACCCTGACGCTATCGAACAACGCTGGTACGAAACCTGGGAAAATAACCAGTATTTTGCCCCCCCATTCGGGGCGCAGGAGCATAAACCGTCTTATTGCATCATGATCCCGCCGCCCAATGTCACCGGCAGCCTGCACATGGGGCACGCCTTTCAGGATACCATTATGGATGCGTTGATCCGTTATCACCGCATGAAAGGCGACAATACCCTCTGGCAACCGGGCACCGACCATGCCGGTATTGCCACGCAAATGCTGGTGGAACGCCAGCTCGAAGCCGAGGGCAAGACCCGCCACGATCTGGGCCGCGAGACCTTCATCGAAAAAGTCTGGCAGTGGAAAAAGGAATCCGGCGGCACCATCACCCGCCAGCTTCGGCGCATGGGCGCCTCTCCGGACTGGAGCCGCGAACGGTTTACTATGGATGAAGGCCTGTCCAAATCTGTCAACGAGGTCTTTGTCAGCCTCTACCAGGAAGGTCTCATCTACCGTGGTAAGCGGCTGGTAAACTGGGATCCCGTCCTGCATACCGCCGTTTCTGATCTGGAGGTGTTGTCAAACGAGGAAAACGGCCACCTCTGGCACATGCGTTACCCCCTCACCAATGGCACAGGTCATGTCATCGTCGCCACTACCCGTCCGGAAACCCTGCTCGGCGATGCTGCGGTGGCCGTGCACCCGGGTGACGAGCGTTATCAACACCTGCTGGGTGAATTCGTCGAACTGCCGCTATGCAACCGTCGTATTCCGATTATCGCCGACGAGTATGTCGATCCCGAATTCGGCACTGGCTGCGTAAAAATCACCCCGGCGCACGACTTTAATGACTATGGCGTCTGGCAACGCCACCGCGATCATATCGCCATTCAGGCGCTGCCCCACGGCGGCCTGATCAATATTTTCAGCGACAATGCGACCATTCGCGCTAATGAAGAAAGTGAGGAGTCACTCCTGCCCAAAGCCTATATCGGACTGGATCGATACGATGCCCGCAAACAGATCGTCACCGATCTGGAGGCCGCCGGCCTGCTGGAAAAAATCGACAACCACACACTCATGGTACCGCGAGGGGATCGCTCCGGCAGCGTGATCGAACCTTATCTTACTGATCAGTGGTATGTGAAAGTCGCCCCGCTGGCCAAACCCGCCATTGAAGCCGTGGAGAACGGTGATATTCGTTTCGTCCCCGACAACTGGAAAAACACCTACTACGAATGGATGCGCAACATCGAAGACTGGTGCATCAGCCGCCAGATCTGGTGGGGGCATCGTATTCCCGCCTGGTACGACGAACAGGGCAACATCTATGTTGGCCACAGTGAAGCGGCGATCCGTGAACAGCATGGCCTCGATGACGATTTCCCCCTGCGTCAGGACGACGACGTGCTCGACACCTGGTTCTCCTCCGCCCTCTGGCCTTTTTCCACTCTCGGCTGGCCGGAAAAAACCGAGGCCCTGGAAACCTTTTATCCCACCAGCGTACTGGTCACCGGCTTTGACATTATTTTCTTCTGGGTTGCCCGCATGGTCATGATGGGCCTGAAGTTCATGCACAAAGTACCCTTCCATGAAATCTATATTCACGGCCTGGTGCGCGATGCCGAAGGCCAGAAGATGTCCAAGTCCAAGGGCAATGTGCTGGATCCCATCGACATCATCGACGGTATCGATCTCGAATCGCTGGTCGCAAAACGCACCTCCGGCATGATGCAGCCGCATCTGGCCGAGCGCATCGAAAAAGTCACGCGCAAGAATTTCCCCAACGGCATTCCCGCTTTCGGCACCGACGCCCTGCGCTTTACCTTTGCCGCTATGGCCTCTACCGGCCGGGATATTATTCTCTCGATGGATCGGCTCGAAGGCTACCGTAACTTCTGCAACAAGCTCTGGAACGCCGCCCGCTATGTATTAATGAATACGGAAAGTTACGACTGCGGCCTCAAGAGCGGCGAGATCGAATTGTCTGCCGCCGATCACTGGATCCTCTCACGCCTGCAGGAAACCACGCGCAACATCCATGATGCCATCGAGCACTATCGATTTGATCACATGGCCCAGGCACTTTATGAATTTACCTGGAACGAATACTGCGACTGGTATCTGGAATTGACCAAACCGGTACTCATGAATGAAGACAGCACCGATGCCGCCAAACGCGGTACCCGCCGGACTCTGATTCAGGTACTGGAAGCCCTGTTACGACTGGCCCACCCGCTCATGCCTTATATTACCGAAGAGATCTGGCAGCGGGTTGCGCCTCTGGCCGGGGTTAATAAAAAGAACCGTCCCAGCAGCGACACGATCATGCTGCAACCCTATCCTGAAGCTGACGAAACACTGATTGATGCACAATCATTAATTGAAATCGAATGGCTGAAAACCTTTGTCCTCGGCGTGCGCAAGATCCGCAGCAGCATGGACATCAAGCCCGGTAAGCCCCTGCCCGTGTTATTGCAGAACGGTGATCAACGTGACCGGCAACTGCTCGAAGCCAATACACCCTATCTGAAAACCCTGGCCCGGATCGAACGCATTCAGTGGCTGCAAACCAATGAGGATGCGCCCGAATCCGCCACCGCCCTGGTAGGTGAAATGAAAGTGCTGATCCCCATGGCGGGACTTATCGATAAGGATGCCGAGCTGGCACGTCTGGCCAAAGAGATCGAACGACTTGAAAAAGACATGATCCGCACTGAAGGCAAACTGGGAAATGAAAAATTTATCGCCAAAGCGCCACCCACTGTGGTCGAAAAAGAGCGGGAAAAACTAAAGGAAGCCGCCGCATCATTACAACAGCTAAAAGAACAGCAGGCTAAAATCGAAACGCTGTAGTCCGCCAACGTCACGACTGCAAAGACACCAGGTTCACCAAATGAAGATATGTATTTTCTTAGCGATCTTCGCGTCTTTGCGAGAGATTAAAGAAGGTATCAATCGTTGCAACAGTATTCGCATGTATTTTATCCCCTCACCCCCACCCTCGTCGCTCTCGCCCATCCATGGGCTTCGCAACATAAGGTCATCCAT
>DRJN01000067.1 GCA_011052165.1 Gammaproteobacteria bacterium | reverse complement strand
CGAGTCCGGCCTTCGGCACCAATATTCAATGTTATCTAATCTCGTTTTTTGCCAATGTTTAGGACTCCGTCAAGGGGTATTGTCAGCGCACGAATTTTGTTTTGCAATCAAACCGGCAGCGCTCTGTTTTGAATGATCCTTCATGGGTACAGGTTGTTCACCCCAATAGTAATAATGGGGAAACAACTCTATTATGCCGCTAATAAGCTATTCCGACGGTTGCGATAACACATTGAAATAATAAGACATAACAGAATCCTTTAAGCTTGCACTTATGGAGTGACTGGCCTAGACTGCACACTCCTGAAGGTAATAGCAACACGTTAACAAGATATCGGCAATGAAGCTAAAATAATGTCGAAACAGCGATCACTGTTTATAGTTGGATTGAAGGGACTGTGAATTTATGCTAGAAAATTACCTCCCGGTATTCATTTTCATCCTGGTAGGCGTCGTTGTCGGCGGCGTTATGATTACCATTGGCTTTATGATGGGACCGCATCGTCCGGATGATGAAAAACTCTCTCCATACGAATGCGGCTTTAAAGCCTTCGAAGATGCGCGAATGAAATTCGACGTGCGTTACTATCTGGTTGCCATCCTGTTTATTATTTTCGATCTCGAAATCGCCTTTCTGTTTCCCTGGGCCGTCGTACTGAAGGAAATAGGCATGTTTGGTTATGCCGCCATGGTGGTCTTCCTTGGTATCCTGGTGGTCGGTTTTATTTACGAGTGGAAAAAAGGAGGCCTGGAGTGGGAATAGAAGGGATTTTCAATGAAGGCTTTGTCACCACCAGTGCCGACAAGCTGATTAACTGGGCGCGTACGGGTTCGCTTTGGCCCATGACGTTTGGCCTGGCTTGCTGCGCGGTCGAAATGATGCACTCCGCCACGGCGCGCTATGATTTGGATCGCTTTGGCGCGGGTATTTTCCGGGGGACGCCGCGTCAGTCCGATCTCATGATCGTGGCGGGTACGCTGTGCAACAAAATGGCGCCGGCTTTGCGCAAGGTCTATGACCAGATGGCCGAACCGCGTTGGGTGATTTCCATGGGTTCCTGCGCCAATGGCGGTGGTTATTATCATTATTCCTATTCGGTGGTGCGCGGCTGCGATCGTGTGGTGCCGGTTGATATCTATGTACCGGGTTGTCCGCCCACCGCAGAGGCCTTGATCTACGGCGTCATGCAGCTACAGAACAAGATCCGCCGAACCAATACCATTGCCCGATAATTCGAGTCAGATTATATGTCCGGATATTACGATGATTTAGCCGATAAAGTGCGCGAGCATTTTGAGGACAGGATCGAAGACTGTCAGGTGAAGTATAATGAATTGACGATTACAGTTGCCAAAACACAGTTGCTGGATGTTTGCCGGGAACTGCGGGATGTGGACAGCTTCAGGTATGATCAACTGGTGGATGTTTGTGGTGTGGACTATCTGCATTACGGAAAAGATGAGCATAGCGCACCCACCTGGACGGGACCGCGCTTCGCGGTGGTCTATCATTTGTTGTCGGTCAGTAACAATCGCCGCGCCCGGGTAAAGACCTGGCTTGACGATGAACGGCCGATGGTGGATTCAGTGATTGACATCTGGAATTGCGCCAACTGGTTTGAACGTGAAGCCTTTGACCTGTTCGGTATTATTTTTGAAGGCCACCCTGATCTGCGCCGCATCCTGACGGACTACGGTTTTATCGGTCATCCCTTCCGTAAGGACTTCCCTCTCTCGGGCCAGGTGGAAGTGCGTTACGATCCGGACAAGCAGCGTGTCGTCTATGAACCCCTCAGTATCGAGCCGCGCATTAACCAGCCACGCGTGATCCGGGATGATTTCCGTTATGAGGGACGGGAGAAGCCGACGGAGAAGCAAAGCGATGCCTGAGTTTCATAATTACACCCTGAATTTCGGTCCCCAGCATCCGGCCGCCCATGGGGTGTTGCGTCTGGTGCTGGAACTGGATGGCGAGGTGGTGCAGCGCGCGGATCCCCATATTGGCCTGTTGCATCGCGGCACTGAAAAACTGGCTGAGAGTAAGCCTTATAATCAAAGCATTCCCTACATGGATCGCCTCGATTATGTTTCCATGATATGCAATGAACACGGTTATGTGCTGGCACTGGAAAAAATGCTGGGCATTGAAGCGCCCGAACGGGCTCAGTACATCCGGGTGATGTTCGATGAAATCACCCGCCTGCTGAATCACATCTTCCAGTTGGGCGCCCATGCGTTGGATGTCGGCGCCATGACCATGTTCCTCTACTGTTTTCGTGAGCGTGAAAGCCTCATGGACATGTATGAGGCGGTTTCCGGCGCGCGTATGCATGCCGCCTACTATCGTCCCGGTGGCGTCTATCGTGATTTACCGGATAGCATGCCGCAGTACAAACCCAGTAAATATAAAAATGAAACCGAAACCGCACGCATGAACGAAGTCCGTAGCGGTTCCCTGCTGGATTTCATTGAAGATTTCACCAACCGTTTCCCCACCTATGTGGATGAGTATGAAACGCTGCTTACCGATAACCGTATCTGGAAGCAGCGCACGGTGGACATCGGCATCGTGACCCCGGAACGCGCTAAACAGCTGGGGATGACCGGGCCGATGTTACGCGGTTCCGGAGTGGAATGGGATCTGCGCAAGAAGCAACCCTATGAAGTCTATGACAAGCTTGAATTCGACATTCCCGTCGGTACTCATGGTGACTGTTATGATCGTTATCTGGTACGGATTGAAGAAATGCGTCAGTCCAATCGTATTATCAAACAATGCATAGACTGGTTACGTCATAATCCGGGTCCCGTGATGCTGGATGATCACAAGATCACGCCGCCATCGCGGGAACACATGAAAACTGATATGGAATCCCTGATCCATCACTTCAAGCTCTTTAGTGAAGGTTATTCGCTGCCTGCAGGTGAAGTCTATAGCGCGATTGAGCATCCCAAGGGCGAGTTTGGTGTTTATCTGGTTTCCGACGGGGCCAACAAGCCCTATCGTCTGAAAATTCGCGCCGCAGGTTTTGCGCATCTGTCGGCCATGCATGAGATGACCCAGGGACATATGATCTCGGATGTGGTGGCCATAATCGGCACCATGGACATTGTGTTTGGAGAGATTGACCGGTGATGGCGCAGCAGAAAAAAACGCAAAGCAAACGGGGATTGATAAGCGAGGCTTCCAAAGCCGAAATCGATCGCTGGATAGCCAAATATCCGCCGCAGCAGAAGCGTTCTGCCGTCATGGCGGCATTGCGTATCGTGCAGGATCAAAACAAGGGTCATCTGAGCAATGATCTGAAAGATGCGGTGGCGGAATATCTGGACATGCCACCGATTGCGGTTTATGAAGTGGCGACCTTCTATTCCATGTATGAATTGGAAGCGGTAGGTAAACACAAGATCTGTGTCTGCACCAATATTTCCTGCATGCTGCGCGGTTCGGATGAGATAGTCGCCCATCTGCACAAACGCCTGGGTATTGGCCTGGGTGAGACTACTCGCGATGGCCGTATTACCCTGAAAGAGGTTGAATGCCTCGGTGCCTGTGTCGAAGCGCCCATGTTCCAGATCGCTGATCAGTATCACGGCAACCTGACGCCTGAAGTTGTGGATGAAATCCTGGACGGGCTGGATTGAATATGAATTTGGAGATGGTGTTATTGATCACTTTTTGCCAGGGGGAAGCAGCGTATGGCGAATGAAGTCTGCTTCCGCACCCTGCATCTGGACAAGCCCTGGACGTTGGACAGTTATCGTAGCGTGGGCGGTTACGAGGTCATCAAAAAAATACTCACCGAGCAAACCCCGGTCAATGATTTGATTGAGGAACTCAAGCTCTCGGCCTTACGGGGCCGGGGTGGTGCGGGATTCCCGACGGGGCTTAAATGGAGTTTCATGCCGCGCAATGCCGAGGGTCAGAAATACATTGTCTGTAATTCTGATGAAGGTGAACCGGGTACCTGTAAGGATCGTGATATTCTGCGCTATAACCCCCATCAGTTGATTGAAGGCATGATCATCGCCGGCTACTGTATCGGCGCAAGCAAGGGCTACAACTACATTCGCGGGGAATTTT
>DRJN01000066.1 GCA_011052165.1 Gammaproteobacteria bacterium | reverse complement strand
CTATTCCTGGTTGGAAAGACGGGTGGCTGATACGGCGGATGCCATAATTGTTACGACACCCGGCGCAATGGAGATGTACAGAGAAAGGTATCGCGGTATTGGAGATCGATTGCATTGGATAGCGAATGGATTTGATGAGGAGGTTATTAGAATCGTTGAGCGGGAGATGCAGCCTCGTAGCAAAGGAAAGGAAATTGTATTAGTGCATAGCGGACTTCTATCTCCCGTCGATCGTAACCCAACCCTGTTTTTTGATGCGGTATCCAAATTGAAACAGCTTGGCGAGGTTAGCAGAGCTAATCTGAGAATTGTGCTGCGTGCGAGTGGAAACGAGAAAATGTACCTTGAACAAGTAAAGACAAAAGGAATTTCCGATTTGATATTTCTTCGCGATCCTGTTAGCTATACGCAGGCACTTGGTGAGATGATCGAATGCGACGGCTTGCTACTGTTTCAAGGGAGTTCCTGTAACCATGCGGTTCCAGCCAAAATATATGAGTACTTCAGGTGCAGAAAGCCAATCCTAGCCATTACAGATCCCACTGGAAATACAGCTGACTTGCTACGGACGGTGGATATAGGCATTGTAGGAAATTGTAACTCAGGCCAAGAAATCGAGAATGCACTTAGGGTATTTCTGAGATCGATCAAGAATGGCGCTTTTTCGCCTCTGGATGAGGCAGTTCTGCAGCGATTTTCGCGGAAATCACAAGCACAGCAACTTGCAGAGATATTGAATGGAATTTGAGATATATCGAATAATCCGGTTGCTACAGGTGAAGGTCTATGAAGGCGGTATTAAAAAAAATATTCCTAAGTGTATGTTGGAGGTTGGGGTTATTTCATGTCTCCAGATATTTGATGAAAGATAAACTTCAAATCCTCTGTTACCATGGCTTTGAAACTTATGATGAAACCAGTTTTAGACCAAAGCTTTTTATAAAAAAAGCTACTTTTAATAAAAGACTTGAGTTAATTTCAAAATACAGGTTTCCTGTTTTAACGCTTGATGATGCGCTATACAAACTCCGCAACAATAAGTTGCCAAGAAATGCGATCGTTATTACTATTGATGATGGATTTTATAATGTCTTGGGTATTGCAGCAGACATTCTGAATGCTCATAAATACCCAGTAACTCTCTACCTCACGACTTATTATGTACAAAAGAATTCGCCTATATTTAGGTTGGTTGTTCAATATATGTTTTGGAAGACAAAGAAGCGGGAGGTAAGTTTTGGTGGCTGTGCCTGGAACAAGAACGAAAACATGGATGTGCGTATCGATAATGATAAAGAACGTGAACGCATTATCTGGGACTGTATCGACTATGGAGAAAATGAGTGTTCTGAACCAGAAAGGATGAGAATTTGTCAATTACTGGGCTCTTTGCTTGGAGTCAATTATCAACAAATACGCGATAGCCAAATATTGTCCTTGTTGACACTAGATGAAGCTAAACTGTTGGATAGAAAAGGTATTAATATCCAGCTGCATACACATCGTCATTATTTTTCTGTTGACGATGAAGCCAAGGCGAAAAAAGAGATTGTGGACAACAGGAAAGTACTTGACGAGATAGTGGATTATCCAACAAATCATTTTTGTTATCCGAGTGGCATATGGAATAAAGATCAATGGCCATGGCTTGAACAGATGAGTGTATACAGTGCAACAACATGCTTGCCAGGACTCAACAATTCAGAGTGCCCAGCTTTTGGGTTGAAGCGTTTTCTTGATGGGGAATATATAAACGAAATGGAGTTTATGGCTGAGTTGTTTGGGTTTATGGAATTAGCTAGAGCACTAAGAAAGAAAACAAAAGATTTTATAATAAAGTGGACCCCGGATTTCAGACAGTAGTTTAAGTCTGGGATCTAAAGTGGACCCTGCGTCAAGACAAAAAAACGATCAAAGTTTAAGTTGTACATTCCAGTTCACACGCAAGATTAGACATTTTACTGAAGATTAATAAGCGCCCGATAGATTCCAAGGGATTTTCTCCCGACAACGCTTGAGAGCCATCGTGGCCAGCATCCGAAAATCCCTCGTCCTTTCGTTGGCGGAAAAATATTTCGGCATCCTGATTGCCATTGTTGGGACGGTAATTCTTTCCCGGCTGCTGTCTCCGGCGCAGATCGGCATTTATTCCGTGGCGGCGGCGTTCGTTGGCCTTGCCCATATCGTGCGCGATTTCGGCATCGGCAGCTATCTGGTGCAGGAACGAGACCTGACGGCCGACCGCATTCGGACCGCCGTCAGCGTGACTATGCTGATGGCCTGGAGTATCGCGGCGGTGCTCGCCGCCCTCAGCGGGCCCCTTGCCGCATTTTACGGGAAACCCCTATTGCGGCAGGTGGTGCTCGTTCTTTCCCTTACTTTTTTGCTGCTGCCACTCAATTCCCCAGTTCTATCGCTGCTTCGGCGCGACATGAACTTTTCCGCTCTGTTCAAGATCAACCTGGCTGGCAATCTGGCGCATTTCACAATCGCTATCGGGCTGGCGTGGCAAGGCTTCGGGGTGATGAGCTTGGCTTGGGCATCGGTGGCGGGCATGGTCGTCACGCTATTCGTGACCTTGTTTTATCGACCTGACTGGCGCTTCTGGCTGCCCTCGTTTAAGGAGGTGCGACATGTCGCATCGTTCGGCTTCCAGGCGAGCGTCGCCGGCATCGTGGCCGAACTGGGGATGAGCGCCAAGGACCTGATCATCGGCCGCATGCTCGGCTTCGCTCCAGTCGGCCTGTTTAGTCGAGCGCAAGGTGTCATGTTCCTGTTTCACCGCGACATCATGGACGCCATCCGCGGCGTCGCGTTCCCTGCCCTGGCGGCCAAAACCCGTGTCGGTAGCGACCTTCGGGCATTTTATCTTCGGGCGATGACCTACGTGACCGGCCTCGCCTGGCCGTTTTACGCGCTCCTCGCCCTGATGGCCTTTCCGGTGATTCGTATCATGTTCGGCGACCAGTGGGATGCCGCCATCCCCCTGGTCCGGATATTGGCCCT
>DRJN01000065.1 GCA_011052165.1 Gammaproteobacteria bacterium | reverse complement strand
TCGATGGGGGTGCATGGCAAGACCGGCAGCCGTAGTGCACCGACGGTCTGGAATGCTGCGTTTAATTCTTCGCAGTTCTGGGATGGTCGTGCCAAATCGCTGGAAGAGCAGGTTCTGGGGCCGCTGACCAACCCGGGTGAAATGGGCCTGAAGAATAATGCTGTAGCGATTAAGCGTATCCGTGCTATCAAGGGTTATCGGCCTATGTTTGAAAAGGCCTTCGGCGGCAAGCAAACCATTACCATTGATAACCTGGTGCGGGCCATCGCGGCTTACGAACGCACTCTGATCACCCCCAATAGCCCCTATGATCGTTATGTTAAGGGTGACAAATCTGCCATGACTGCGAAGCAGGTAAAGGGTATGAAGACCTTTTCCTCTCTGGGTTGTACCAGTTGCCATATGGGGCCTGACTTCAATGGCCCGAGCATGGCGCCTGGGACGGGATTTTTCATGAAGTTTCCCACCTACACCAACAATGAATACGTGAAAAAGTATGATCTGATGGCCGATAAGGGGCGGGGGGATAAACATGAATGGAAAGTGCCGACCCTGCGTAATATCGCGCTGACCGCGCCTTATTTTCATAATGGCAAGGTGGATACCCTGCAAGAAGCGGTGCGGGTGATGGCGCGTACCCAGCTTGATAAAAAACTGAACAAGGCCCAGGTAGACAAGTTGGTGGCTTTTCTCAATGCGCTGACGGGTGAATTTCCCGTTCAGCCTATGCCGAGATTGCCGGCAACCGATGGCTGGACGCTTACCACAAAATAATATTTCCACGATCGGTGAACCCGTGTTTCCGGCTGGCAGGCCGGAACACGGTTTTTAATTTTCCCATTGATTTCCGGCACAGGTTTCCGGGCCGGGTTCTAATTTGTGTACAATCAGGCTTTTCGGCTTTAGTGACTGAAGGTATGCACCATGAAGATAAGCAAAATAGCATTGATTCTGTTCTCGTTCTTAATCGCATCAGCCTGTACCTGGGTAAAAGTGGAGCCGAAGGCAGAAGCCGTACGTGTCGCTTCGCAGGAACAAGTGCTGAACTGTAAAAAAGTGGGCAGTACCACGGTCTCGGTAAAAGCGGAAGTCGCAACGATTGCCCGTGATCCAAAAGTTATTAAACAGGAACTGGCAACGCTGGCGCGCAACAGTGCCGTCAATCTTCAGGGGAATGTGGTGGTGCCCGTCAGTAAGGTTGATAAGGGTACGCAGATTTTTGCCATTTATGCCTGTCCCTGATATCGATGCAGGTAATATCGGCGATAGAGGCACTACGCAAGACGGTTCGGGACTGGCACAAAGCCGATCTATCGGTCGGCTTTGTGCCTACTATGGGCAACCTGCATGCGGGGCATCTAGCACTATTAAAAGAAGCGGCGCGCCACTGTCAGCAGGTGGTGGCCAGTATTTTTGTCAATCCTCTGCAGTTTGACGAAGAACGCGATCTGCTCGCTTATCCGCGCACGCTTGAGGCTGACATCGCACAGCTTGAAAGCATGAATGTCGATGTTCTGTTTACCCCGACAGAAGCCAGCCTGTATCCGCATGGCCGCGAAGCGCTTACGCGAGTTGAGGTTGCCGGCCTTGGCGGTATTCTGGAAGGCGCAGCCCGGCCCGGGCACTTTGTGGGCGTGACTACCGTTGTGACCAAGCTGTTTAACTGTGTACAGCCGGATTTGGCGGTATTTGGCGAAAAGGATTTCCAGCAATTACTGCTCATCCAGCGGCTGGTGACGGATTTGAATATGCCGATTACGCTGGTGGGCCTGGCGACGGTGCGAGAACCGAATGGCCTGGCCATGAGTTCGCGCAACCGGCGTCTGAGTGTGGAGGAACGGGAAATAGCGCCGCTTCTGTACCGGGAATTGCAGGCTATACGGAATGCGGTGCTGCATGAAAACAGTGATTATACTGTCCTGGAACAGGCTGCAATCGAACGATTGACGTGCCAGGGCTTTGTGCCTGAGTATGTGGCTATCCGTGATGCAAATACCTTGTTCGCCATTAATAATAATACGAAAAATCGGGTAATATTGGCCGCAGCGCGCCTCGGAGATACCCGGCTTATCGACAATCTGAGGGTGTAGCAGACAGACTCAGACTGGGAGCCGTCCGATCTTCATGCTAAAATTGAATCTCCAGGTACCAGGGATACCCAATTATATGCTGACAACCATGCTCAAAGCCAAGCTGCACCGCGCCCGGGTCACCCATTCCGAGCTGGAATACGAAGGCTCCTGTGCCATTGACGGGCATCTACTGGAAGTTTCCGGTATCCGCGAATACGAGCAGATTGAAATCTACAACGCCAGTAATGGTGAACGTTTTACGACCTATGCCATTCGCGCAGAAGACGGGTCCGGCATTGTTTCAGTGAATGGCGCCGCCGCGCACAAGGCCAATCCCGGCGATATTGTGATTATCTGCGCCTATGTGGGCCTGAACCCGCAGGAACTCGCCAGCTTCAAACCCAAGCTTGTTTATCTCGATGAGCACAACCACATTACCCACACCCGTAACACCATACCTGTACAGGTGGCTTGATAAGGCTGATGGGTTTCGCTTCGCTCTACCCCTCCTACCTGCTTTTGACCATCCGTAGGATGGGTTAGAGCGAAGCGAAACCCATCGGTTTTATCCTGTATTACGCATTCCGGCGGCAATGGCATTGATGCTGCGTAACAGCGGTGTCAGCCACAGGTTGCGGGTTTCTTCATCCAGGTGTTCATCCCGGAAACGTTTGAGCAGCATGAGCTGGATCTGATTGAGCGGATCCAGATATGGGTTGCGGCGGGTCAGTGAGAGAGCCAGGTGGGGCGTATCAGCCATGAGTTCATCCTGTCCTGCAACTTCAAGCGTACGGCTGCGGGTGCGCTCATATTCTTTGTTGATCATAGTATAAATATTTTTAGCCAATTTCTGATCCAAACAGAGGGAGGCATAAGATTTGGCGATTCGCATGTCGGCCTTGAACAGAGACATTTGGGTGTTGGAAAGCAGGGCGCGGAAAAATGGCCAGGCGCGGTACATTTCCTGTAATTTTCCAATATTCTCGGGATTGCTTTTGGCCCAGGCATCAAGGGCGGTGCCGATTCCATACCAGGCGGGCATGGTGTGACGTGACTGCGCCCAACCGAATACCCAAGCGATGGCGCGCACCGAGGTTTTGGATCGATCCGTTTTCTTGCGGTGTGAAGGGCGGGAGCCGATATTCAGCAGGCCAATCTCCGATACCGGGGTGGCTTCATAGAAGTAATCCAGAAATCCTTCCGTGTTGTCCGTCAGCTCACGGTACCGCACTTCACCACTAGCCGCCAGTTGGGCCATAATATCCAGGTGTTCCTGGTTGTCGGGTTCGGGTTTGCTGATCAGATTACAGCTGGCCTTGAGCAGGCCCGTGATTCCCATGCCCAGCTCATAGCTGGCGGTTTCCGTGTTGCTGTATTTATAGGACAACACTTCACCCTGCTCGGTAAATTTGATTTCACCGTGTACCGTGCCCACCGGTTGGGATAAAATAGCGTCATGGGTCGGGCCACCGCCGCGTCCTACCGTGCCGCCGCGACCGTGGAACATGCGCAGTTTGACGCCACGGGCCTGGGTCAATGCGGTGATCTGTTGTTGCGCCTGATACAGGTTCCAGGTTGACGCAAGAATGCCGCCATCCTTGCAGGAGTCGGAGTAACCGAGCATGACTTCCTGCGTGTTGCCGGAAGTTTTGAGCAGGGCCGCATAGGTAGGGTTGTCCAGCAACCGGCTCATGACCGGTTCGATATGAGCCAGATCGTCAATGGTTTCGAACAGGGGTGAAATCCGGATATGGCAGAACCATTCGTTGTCGCGGCAACCGGCCAGGCCCGCCACCCAGGCCAGAAACATGACTTCCATGACATGACTGGCTTCATGGGTCATGGAAATGACGTAAGTGCCAAAAGCTTCGGGGCTGATTTCTTCGCGCATGGTTGCCATGACGTCAAGGACTTCCAGGGTTTCCCTGGCCTGTTCGCTTAGTCGGGCGCGATCAATCTCTGGCGTTGTTTCTGTCGCCAGCTTGTGGCTCAGATAATCCAGGCGGGTGTTTTCATCCCGCGCAGCATAATCGCTGTCGTCAATCTGACGAATGATTTCAGCCACGGTATTGGAGTGGATAGTGGATTCCTGGCGAATATCCAGATGCGAAAGATAAAAGCCAAAGGTCTCCACCAGGCGGACAAGATCCTGTAAGTCGCCTGCGGCGACAATAGCGTCATCATGGCTGATGAGCGAGTCCCGGATGAGGTACAAATCCTGTAATAAACCCCGTTCATTCGCATAGCCGCAGCCTCGATCCTGTTCCCGCTCTTCCAGGCGGGCGCTAAAACAGGCCAGGTTATCGCGTAGACGCCGGGCCATGATGAACAGCTTGCGCCGATAGGGTTCCTGGCGGAAGCGTTCGGGATGGCCGGTAAACAGCTCAGGGAGGGTTTTTTCATCCCGCTCCAGGCTTAGCATCAGGGCATCGCTGGGCTGACAGAATTCAATGGAATGGGTCAGCACGCGCAGCAGCGCCTTCACCCGACGGTTGTACTCGCGCACGACTTCAACGGCCTGCAGGCGCAGGGCGGTAATGGTGGTGGCGGGTTTGACAAAGGGGTTCCCGTCACGATCGCCGCCAATCCATGAGCCGAACTGAATAAAACTGGGTACGCGGATGCTGTGATCAGTTTTATCTGCGCCATAGGTGCGGGTGATGGCTTTTTCCAGATTGCGGTAAGTCTCGGGAACGGCTTTGAACAGGCACTCGCGGAAATAATACAGCCCCTGTTTCATCTCATCCACGACCTCAGGTTTGTGTGTGCGCACCTCGTTGGTTTTGTAGAGGATCTGGATGTGGCATTCCAGGCGTTCGATAATTTCACTTTTCTGAAACTGGGTCAGACGACCGGCATCCAGCTCTTCGCTGATAACAAAAATCCGGCGTAAGGCCTCCATCACGGAGCGGCGCTTGGCTTCGGTGGGGTGGGCGGTAAAAACGGGGATATAGGCCAGATTGTCCAGCAGCCGCTGCATCTGCACCGCATTGATATTCTGTTTGTGCAGCTCGCGCAGGGTAGTGTTGAAAGAACCACGCCAGCTGGGACCGTTGCGTCCGGCTATACGCCGCCGTTGCCTGTGTTGCCAGGCCTCTTCCGCGATATTGACCAGGCTGAAATAGATGCTGAAAGCCCGCACTACATGCTCAAGACTCTTCGCATCCAAGGATTCGATCAATCTGCCCAGCTTCTGGCGCTTGCGGGAATTATCAGTCTTGCGCAGGCTGATATGGCCTCGGCGCAGGGTTTCGACGGCATCAAAGACCTGTTTGCCCGCATGGTCATGCAGGATGTGCCCGAGAATATTGCCGAAGAGTTTGACTCTGGAACGCAGAGCCTTGTCGTCGGCGACTTGCAGACTGGCCACTCTGGATTTTAAAGATGTACTGACTTTCATATTTTTTAGATCTGGTTATGCCCCAATCCCGCGATTATACCGGGTATGGCGCGGGTTTGTTCAACTTGCAATCCAAGCAGGTGTTTGGTTTATGCAGGGAAAACCAGGATAAATACTCATGGGACTGATTGATTTGGGGAATGGGTATCCCTGCTTTTTGAAACCGACCGGAACAGGCGAGCACCGATGGCTCCTGGTTGAGGGGAGTCAAATGTTGGTAGCTGAGGCCGGAATCGAACCGGCACTCCCGAAGGAACTGCATTTTGAGTGCAGCGCGTCTACCAATTCCGCCACTCAGCCATCATCAACAAGCGGCGTATTATAGAGAGACAGAGGAGGCTTGTAAAAGGGGATGTCATCAAGTCTCCATTAGTTGAAGCGTTTAAGCGGGGAGATTTTTAGCACAGGTGATGATTAAGATCCGGCTGCTCTGCCTGATGTGGGGCATTCGCGGTGTCCCTGAAACAAGAAAGGCGGTCTTCTGGCCGCCTTTCTTGAGGTTGGTACGGTTGTGCTCTCCTAGGTTTTCTTACGGCGCGCTATGCCCAATAAACCAAGCAAACCAGAGCCGAAAAGCCACATTGCTGCGGGTACCGGCACGGCGGACTGATTGACAAAACCAGACATGCCGACCGAGCTGTTTGGACTCAGAGAGAACCCAATTTGTACTGACATCAGATCATAGGCCAGATTGCCGGTAAACTGGTTATTGGCGGTATAAATTGGGGAGTTTCGAGTTTGTGGGCCACCGGTGAAGAAAAAGGCATCACCGACATCAACGCCTTTGTTAAGTGAACCCAGTCCACCGATACTGGTATCAACGTCCCAGGCTGAAACCACTTTACCACGGATGGGTGCTACCTGCGCACCTGCCGCAGTGCTTGAGGTGAGTGAGTAGGAGACACTTGAACTGGCATTTATTGGTCCGTTGATAGCGATGGGTAAATCGAAGTTCATCGCAAAAGTCGCACCAGAGGTCTTGGTTGATGCACCGATTCCGAAGTTGATAATCGGGTCGGTATTACCCGACAGGGAGTTAAGGGTGATCTTTGAACCATCGCCCATGGCCCACGTCATCATACCGTTCTGAATCATACCGTTACCGGTGATGCTCTTACTATCCATGTTGAGTGAAACATCACCCGTTGCGGCATCGTATAACAACTGCCCACCACCGGTAGTACGACCATTGAACAGGACATTGAAATTGCTCGTGCAAATGGCACGGCCACATTGAACAACCGCACTCGCATGGGCTATGTTTAAGGAAAACAGGCTACTGGAAACCGCCGCCACGGCAACGAACACTTTAAAACGCATTTTCATATTATCAGACATTTTTATTCCCTCATATGTTATATCGCATCGATCCCTTATAATTTTGGTAAACTGCTAAGCCGTAGTGTAGTGAGATAGTGTTACGGTTTAATTAAACTTATTCCAGATAGGTAACTCATGCTACCGGCAGGGCCTATTTTGCTGCGGACATCTCCAAATCCCCAGCCATCCCGGCATGATTTTATGCGTAATGAGGGTCTAAACGGTATATGCTTGCCTGATCCTGGCAGGCTGGGTTGGTGAGTCGAAAGTAAAAATCTGTCCGGCAATCTGCTATTCTGCGCACCATGAAGCTCAGTGATTTCCAATACCCTCTTCCCGAGACGCTGATCGCCCAGTATCCGGCGACGGAACGAACGGGCAGTCGTCTGTTGTGCCTGGAAGGCCACGATGGCGCTTTTAGGGATCGGCATTTTACGGATTTTCCGTCGCTGTTGCATCCGGGCGACTTGTTGGTGATGAACGATACCCGCGTGATCCCGGCGCGTCTTTACGGGCGCAAGGACACCGGTGGCCAAGTGGAGGTGCTGGTGGAACGGTTGCTGGATAACCAGCGAGTGCTGGCCCATGTGCGGGCCAGCAAATCGCCGAAAACGGGAAGCCGTTTACGGCTGTCACAGACGGTTGAGGCTGAGGTGCTGGGGCGTAAGGCTGATCTCTTTGAACTGCGTTTTACCGATAACACGGAGTCTGCACGTAACGTGAAGGCAATTCTGAATGAATTCGGACACATGCCTCTGCCACCCTATATTAAGCGGGAAGATGAGCGGGACTTTGACCGGGAACGTTACCAGACCGTCTATGCCCGGCGGGAAGGGGCGGTGGCGGCTCCCACGGCAGGGTTGCATTTTAGCAATCTCATGCTGGATAAACTGGCGCAGCAGGGCATTGCCAGCGCCTGTGTCACCCTGCATGTGGGGGCGGGCACCTTCCAGCCAGTGCGGGTGGAGAATATTGAGGATCATCGTATGCACTCTGAATGGCTGGAAGTCAGTGAGGCTGTGTGTACGCAGGTGCAGGAAACCCGGGCGCGGGGGGGACGGGTAATCGCGGTGGGAACCACCAGTGTACGCAGCCTGGAAACCGCCGCCTTGTCGGGTGAACTCACGCCCTTTTCCGGCGACACGGATATTTTTATTACTCCCGGTTTTGGCTTCAGAGTGGTGGATGCGCTAATCACCAATTTTCACCTGCCGGAATCGACTTTGTTGATGTTAGTCAGCGCTTTTGCCGGCTATGAGAATATTATGCGCGCCTACCGGCATGCCGTGGAGGAAGGCTACCGGTTTTTCAGCTATGGCGATGCGATGTTTCTTTCTAAACAGGGGGCTGAATAACGGTTCCAAATACCCGGCCACTTTAGGAATGGCCGTTCGTCCTGAGCTTGTCGAAGGAAGCCCTTCGGCTTCGCTCAGGAGAGCCTTGTCGAAGGAAGCCCTTCGGCTTTGCTCAGGAGCGCCTTGTCGAAGGATAAATAGATACAATAGATTAAGCACTCTATGGACAGCATTTCCACGCTCATGCTTCGACCTGTCGATTCACTCAGGACTTCACCACGAACGTAGAAATTCACAAGTGATCGGGTATTCGGAATGCCTATTTAGTCGCGAGGAAACCCGCTGTCAGAGCGTAACGTATGAAATTTGAATTATTCAATACCGATGGTGCTGCCAGGCGCGGGCAACTCGTCTTTGATCGCGGGACGGTGCAAACCCCGGCTTTTATGCCGGTGGGCACCTATGGCACGGTCAAGGCCATGACTCCGGAAGAACTGCGAGAGCTGGGCGCGGAGATTATTCTTGGCAACACCTTTCATCTGATGCTGCGTCCGGGTACAGAAATTGTTCGTGAACATGGTGATCTGCATGATTTTATGCACTGGAACGGACCGATTCTCACCGATTCGGGCGGTTTTCAGGTCTGGTCGCTGGGCGCCGAGGCGCAGCAGCGGGCCGGGAGCCGGGGTGATGGGGCGGTCGCGGCGAAGATTACCGAAGAGGGCGTGCATTTTCGTTCCCCGGTCAATGGTGATAAAATTTTTCTCGGCCCGGAGGCGTCCATCCAGGTGCAGCATGCACTGGGTTCGGATATCGTTATGATCTTCGATGAATGCACCCCTTATCCGGCCACAGAAGAACAGGCGTGCGCCTCTATGCAGTTGTCCCTGCGCTGGGCCGCGCGCTGCAAGCTTGCCCACGGCGATAATCCTTCCGCTTTGTTCGGCATTGTTCAGGGCGGCATGTACCCCGATCTGCGGGCGGAATCTCTGGCCGGTCTGCTCGAAATTGACTTTGACGGCTATGCCATCGGCGGTCTGTCAGTCGGTGAACCCAAGGACGAAATGCACAAGATACTCAAGTACCTGCAACCTCGGCTGCCAGTGGACAGGCCGCGCTACCTGATGGGGGTGGGCACGCCTGAAGATTTAGTAGAAGCGGTGCGCCAGGGGATTGATATGTTCGACTGCGTGATGCCGACGCGCAATGCCCGCAACGGTTATCTGTTTACTTCCAGCGGTATGCTGCGTATTCGCAATGCCTGCCATGCCCACGATACGGGATCGGTAGATGAAAATTGTGATTGCTATACTTGCAAAAATTACAGCCGCGCGTATTTACGTCACTTGGACCAGGTCGGCGAGATTCTGGGGGCGCGCTTGAACACCATTCATAATTTGCATTACTACCAGATGTTGATGCAGGGCTTACGGGCGGCGATCGCCGAAAACCGGCTGGAAAATTTCGTGCAGGAATTTTACGCTATGCGCGACCAATCGGCTCCAGCTGTGTCATAATGGCGCCCAAAAATCAGGGAGGCGATTATTATCAATCGTTGCAACAGTATTCGCATGTATTTTATCCCCTCACCCCAACCCTCTCCCAGAGGGAGAGGGGGTTATGATGCAAATACTGTTGCAACGATTAATATTAAGCACCCTGGGCACACCGCACGGCAAGCTTCGCCTGCTGGCGGAATTTTTCCATTTTCTTTGATTATTAAGGAATCTGTATAAATGAGTTTCTTTATTACTGATGCACTGGCTGAAGGCACCCCCGCAGCGCAGGGCAACCCCATGCTTTCCCTGATTTTCTTTGGGGGCATGATCGTTATTTTCTATTTCCTGCTGATTCGTCCGCAGCAGAAAAAAACCAAAGAGCATCGCAAGATGGTGGAGGCGATTGGTAAAGGCGACGAGATCGTGACCAATGGCGGCCTGATCGGCAAGATCACCGATCTGGGCGAAGAATATGTGACGGTTGAACTTGGCGACAACGTCAAGGTCAGACTGCAGAAGTCGGCCGTGATGATGGTCCTGCCCAAAGGCACCATCAAGGCGGCAGCCAAATAAACCCTGCCCGTTTTCTTTTTAACACTTTAGTAAAAACAATAACCGCACGTCCTGTGGCTGAGGAGGCTGCTGGATGGCGCGCAGGATGATGGCGACATGTTGAATCAATACCCGACCTGGAAGTATCTACTCATTCTGTTCACCGTTCTCATCGGTGCGATATACGCATTGCCGAATATCTATGGTTCGAACCCCGCCCTGCAGATTTCCGCTACCCGCACCACGACTGTTGATACGAGAACAGAAGCTCAGCTTGGCAGTCTGCTGAAATCAAAGAAGATTCCCTTTCGTAGCATGCGCCTGGGAGACGATGGACTGCTGATTCGTTTTTCCAACGTCGAGCAACAGCTTAAAGCGTCTGATCTGGTGAAAAAAGAACTGGGTGACAACTATACGGTAGCCTTGAATCTCGCACCGGCTTCGCCTACGTGGCTGACCGATATTCATGCTTTGCCCATGTATTTGGGGCTGGACTTGCGCGGGGGCCTGCACTTTCTCATGGCAGTGGATACCGAAACCGTCATCCGCCAGGCCTATGAACGTTATAGCAATGATTTTCGGGGCTTGCTACGGGGCAAGAAAATTCGTTATCTCGCCATTAACCAGCATGGTCAGACTCTGAAACTGAAGTTCCGCACCGCCGCCTTGCGGGATCAGGCAAAGAATGCCATTCGCAGCCAGACCCACGATCTGACGCTACATGACGAAGATGCCGAAGGGGCGTACCTGATTATCGGTCGCATGACCAAAAAAGCCCTGCATAATCTGGAACTCCATGCGGTGCAACAAAACGTCATCACCCTGCGTAACCGTGTCAATGAACTGGGCGTGGCCGAACCCGTAATTCAGCAGCAGGGTGATTCCCACATTGTAGTGCAATTGCCCGGTATTCAGGATAGCGCCCGAGCCAAGAAAATCCTCAGCGCCACGGCAACGCTGGAATTTCGTCTGGTGGACGTGGACCATACCGTCGCCAGCGCTCAGGCAGGGCACGTCCCGCCGGGTTCACGTCTCTACCGCGAACGCAATGGCCGATATGTTTTATTGAAGAAACGTGTGATCATCACCGGTGATCGCATTACGCATGCGAGTTCCGGTTTTGACCAGAATTCGGGCAGTCCTACGGTGATGATAAGTCTGGACGGGGCCGGTGCGCGCAGTATGGCCAGAACCACCAAGGAAAATCTGAAAAAGCCCATGGCCGTGGTCTTCATCGAACACAAGCCCATCACACTCATGGTGGATGGCAAGAAAGTGGCCACGACACGCAAGGTTGAAGAAGTGATCAACGTGGCCACCATTCAGGGCGTGTTCAGTAGCCGCTTTCAGATTACCGGACTGTCCAGCCCCAAAGAGTCTCAGAACCTGGCGCTGTTGCTACGCGCGGGCGCTCTGGCTGCCCCTATTCGTATTGTTGAGGAACGCACCATCGGTCCGAGTCTGGGCCAGGATAACATCGACAGGGGCACGCGGTCGGTCATTATTGGCATGTTGATGGTCGTGGTCTTTATGGGCGTCTGGTACCGGGGCTTCGGCATGGTTGCCAATCTTGCACTGGTGATGAACCTGGTGCTGATCGTCGCCCTGCTCTCATTGTTGCAGGCCACCCTGACGATGCCGGGTATTGCCGGTATCGTACTGACCGTAGGTATGGCGGTGGACGCCAACGTACTCATTTTCGAACGCATCCGCGAGGAGTTACGCCTCGGCAACACGCCACAATCGAGCATCCAGGCGGGTTATGACAAGGCGCTATCCACTATTGCCGATGCTAATATCACCACCCTGATCGCGGCGGTTGTGTTGTATATATTCGGCACCGGGCCGATCAAGGGCTTTGCGATTACGCTTTCCATTGGCATTGTGACCTCCCTGTTTACGGCCATTATGGGCACCCGGGCGATTATCAACCTGATTGTCGGTGGCCGTCGTATTAAAAAACTTTCAATCTGACTTTTATCTAAATTTGGCGGACAGGATTCATGCAATTTTTTAAAGAAGAACCTCATTTTGATTTCATGGGCGTTCGCAAGATCGCGATAACTATTTCCATTTTGATGGTTCTCGCTTCCATCGGCGCACTGGCGACGAAGGGACTGAGTTTCGGTCTGGATTTTACCGGCGGTACTTTGATCGAGGTGGGCTATTCGAAGGATGTGGATCTACCGCCTATTCGCGCAGCGTTGGAAAAGGCCGGCTTCAGAGATGCCGTGGTGCAACACTTCGGTACTGCGCAGGATGTCCTGGTGCGGATTGCACCCCAGGAAGGTCAGAATGCTAACTTGCTTGGCGATAAGGTTCTAAAGGTTCTCAATGGGATTAGTGGCGACCATGCCAAGATGCGCCGGCAGGAATTTGTCGGTCCCCAGGTGGGGAGTGAGCTGCGCGATGACGGTGGGCTGGCGATGCTGATTGCGCTGGGTTGTATCCTGCTTTACGTTATGGCGCGTTTTGAATATCGTTTTGCACTGGGTTCTATTATCGCATTGTTGCATGATGTGACTATCACGCTGGGTTGTTTCGCCCTGTTTCAGTGGGACTTTGATTTGACGGTACTGGCGGCCGTGCTGGCAGTGATTGGGTATTCTCTCAATGACACCATCGTGGTATTTGATCGTATTCGTGAAAATTTTCGCAAGTTACGCAGGCTTCCCCCCACTGAGGTGGTTAACCGGTCTCTTAATCAGACTTTGTCACGCACTATCATGACCTCCTTTACCACTATGTTGGTGGTTGTCGCGATGTTCCTTTTCGGTGGGCAACTCATTCATTCCTTCGCTCTGGCCTTGATGATTGGCATTTTTGTGGGTACATATTCTTCTATTTATGTCGCCAGCACCCTGGCGCTGGCCATGAATATCACCAGCAACAGCCTGGTTCCGGTGAAGAAAGAGGGTGAAGGTGCAGAGCAGAAGATGCTCTGATGGAAACTGAATTTTGATGGCTTGCAACCCACCGTACACACTGCGGGAAAAGCAGATCCCAGCACTTGTATCTATGGCCTGAATAAGGTATCTTTTTACCCAAGTTGACAACAGGCGCGTAGCTCAGTTGGTTAGAGCACCACCTTGACATGGTGGGGGTCGTTGGTTCGAATCCAATCGCGCCTACCAGGATGACATAACAAAAACAGCCGCTATAAGCGGCTGTTTTTGTGTGGGTGTTTTCCGGTTAAAACTTGCGGCCCTGGCCCGATAATCACCGCATTTTCTTGAATGGTTTTATCCGGCATATTAACGCAGCTTTCGCACCCTGAATTTACGCGCTTTGATTTTGTCTTCGGATAGAATTTTCAAAGCCTGTTTGGCTATGGGACGTTCTACCGCCACGAAAGCCAGGTTATCGAAAATATCAATTTTACCGATTTGTTTCCCGGAGATGACAGGGTTAGCCGTTAAAGCGCCTAAAATATCACCCGCACGAACCTTGTTTTTACGGCCACCATGGATACAAAGTGTGACCATCGGCGGACTAAGCCTGAAGTTCTCCCGAGGTTTAAGGGTCGATGTTTTATCAATTCTAACGGGGCTGTTTTGGTATTCTTCAATCGCATTGACCCTGGATGCCTCCGATGGCATGAATAAACTCAGGGCGAGTCCGTCGTTGCCCGCGCGGCCTGTGCGTCCAATGCGATGAATATGTATTTCCGGATCATGCGCTAATTCAAAGTTAATCACCGCCTGTAAATCTTTAATGTCCAGCCCACGAGCCGCAACATCCGTTGCGATGAGAACCGAGCTGCTTTTATTGGAGAACTGTACCAGTACCTGATCACGATCTTTTTGTTCAAGATCACCGTGCAGAGCCAGTGCATGAAAACCCTGTTGCCATAACGCTTCAGCCAGTTCCTTACATTGGTATTTTCGGTTACAAAATACCACGCTGGATTCAGGACGGTAGTGCTGTAACAGGTTGATGACTGTTTTAGTTCTTTCGCCTTTTTGTATTTCATAGAAAATCTGTTTTATCTGCTTGTTGTCATGTGAGGTTTCTACACGAATATCAACAGGATTCTTCTGTATGGTATCACTGATTTCTTTTATCTTCTCCGGGTAGGTCGCCGAAAATAACAGGGTTTGCCGTTGGGCGGGTATGAAATTAATAATGCGCATGATGTCATCATGAAAGCCCATATCCAGCATGCGATCCGCCTCATCCAGCACCAGCATATTTAAACCGCCCAGTTTTAAGGAGCCTTTTTCCAGATGCTTTAATATGCGCCCCGGCGTGCCGACTACGATATCCGGGCTATGTTCCAGTGAGGCCCGTTGTGGAACGATGGGTTTGCCGCCGCATAAAGTGAGAATCTTGGTATTGGGTATGACGCGTGCCAGACGGCGGATTTCCTTGCTCACCTGATCGGCCAGTTCTCGCGTCGGACACAGCACCAGTGCCTGGGTCAGGCAGGTTTCAACCTTGAGTTTATGCAATAAGCCAATGGCGAACGCTGCTGTTTTACCACTGCCGGTTTTTGCCTGCGCCAGTAAATCTTCACCTTTAATAATAGGCGGCAGGCTTTGTGCCTGTATCGGCGTCATCTTCAGATAGTTCAGAGAGGCGATATTGGCTAAAAGCTCGGGCGTTAAAGGAAGTGATGAAAAGGCGGTTGTTATCATATAAAAATCGGTTTTTGTTAGCGTGCAGGGAAGCGGGTGCATGATAACAGAGGACGCCGGGGCCGGTAATTTTATCCGTCCAATAAATTTCGTGGAATGCGGCTGAATAACGGCCCCCGCAGGAGAAAGTTCGTTCAGCGCACCGAACGGTAGTCTTTTCGCTGGCCGCGGCGGGAGAGTACAAGTTGCCACAACTGACCCTGGCCGGATCGGAACAGGCCGGCGCAGACATGCAGGTAGTATTTCCACATACGGTAGAAACGCCTGTCGTAGGAGTTGCGCAATTCGGGCCAGGCGGCATCGAAATTTTCCCACCAGGCCATCAGGGTGGGGTCGTAGTCGGGGCCGAAGTTGTGCCAGTCATGGAGTATGAGGTCGGGCTCGATCGCCGTCGCAATATGGCGTGCCGAAGGCATGATGCCGTTGGGAAAGATATAGCGATCGAACCAGGGGTCATTGTAATTGCCAGTCTCATAGTCGCCGATGGTGTGCAGCAGAAACAGACCATCCTCTGCCAGCAGGCGGCGCACGGTTTCGAAATAGCTCGCGTAGTTCTTCGGTCCCACGTGCTCGAACATGCCGACAGAAACAATTTTGTCGAAATGGCCCTGTTGTTCGCGATAGTCTCTCAGAACGATCTCCACGGGCAGGCCGGTACAACGCTCCTGCGCCAGTCGCTGCTGTTCGCGCGAAATAGTAATGCCCAGCACTTCGGCACCGTAATAGCGGGCCGCATGACGGGCCAGACCGCCCCAGCCACAGCCAATGTCCAGCAGGCGCTCGCCGGGTTGCAGGTCCAGCTTGCGGCAGATTAATTCCAGCTTAGCCCGCTGGGCGTCGATGAGGTTATCCGCCTCGGCCCAATAGCCGCAACTGTAGCTCATGGTGGGGTCGAGCATGGCCTGGTAAATATCATTGCCGATATCGTAGTGGCGCCTCCCCACCTCATAGGCGCGCAAGCCTGCCTGACGATTGATCAGCCGGTTCTGCAGTATGCTGGCGAGGCTGGCGAACAGCAGGTGCAGGCGGGGCAGGAACCGGATCTTACGGTTGATATCGGCGCCTAGCAGGCGGTCGAAGAGTTGGTCGAGCCGTGCGGCATCCCACAGGCCATCCATGTAGGCTTCGCCGAAGCCCAGTGAACCCTGGCTAAGAATGTGGTGGTAGGTGGCGGGATCGTGTATCTGGATATCCCAGGGGCGATTGCCATTTAGGCGGACATCAGCTTTTGCCAGTAGGTCGATCAGTATCTTCGGGGCGGGGGGGGGTGCGCTATGGGAAGTCCTGTAGGCCAGGTTGTGATTGATCGGGGATGTGTGGTTCATCATGCGCTCCTTACACAGACTGATTTGCTGATGACTGGCTGGCATGTAGCCTGGCGCCGGAAAATATCTTCCGGCTGGTCACTTTTGAGACAGCTCCTGGCAATGCAGATTCCGGGCTACGCAGTTTGACGGGAATTTGACTACCGTATCTGCCGGTGTATCTGAAGAAATGGGGGCTGACTAGCGATATATCAAGTCATGGCCGACCCTGGGACATTGGGTTGATGGCAAAAATTTGAGCAAGGAAGATACATCATGTTTGTTTTTTGGTCATTGCCTGCTATTAATCGTTGCAACAGTATTTGCACCATAGCCCCCTCTCCCTATGGGAGAGGGTGGGGGTGAGGGAATAAAATACATGCAAATACTGTTGCAACGATTAATACTTGGATATCTGAAACGGGTCAAACGGGGATACGGGGACGCGCGCCAGTGTGATCTTTTTTTATATAAATGCCCTATTTATGAGGTTCGGTGTAACCTGGGTTGCTGCGTAAGCCTCGGTGAAACACAAAAATTCAATAAACAACCCCGCCGCAAGCTGCGGGGAGTTAAACCCGTAACGATTAAAAATTCCTGATGGTGATTCGCCGAAAATTTTAAGAGGAGTTAACCGATGGCAACAAAGAAAAAAGGAACTGTTGCAAAATCCCCT
>DRJN01000064.1 GCA_011052165.1 Gammaproteobacteria bacterium | reverse complement strand
TCGCTAAGGCCACGGTACTCTGATGTCTGACGGTTTCAGGCTACCACCAAATGCGGGGGCGGAAAAGGGTTTTTGCCATTGGAAAGAGGGATGCGGTTTCCGGTTTCTTTGCTTAAACGAACCGGCGGTTTTTTTGCCCTTGTGCAAGGGGACGGTTTCTCGAAGCCTTATGCGCGGCGCGGGGCATGGCGGTGTTATCGTTGTCATTTCTGTTCGATGCGGCTTTGTTTTCTTGCCCGATGCCGACCCCCTTCCATTTAGTCTGTTTCAGAATGCCTGATTATTAGACGATGAGGGCGGGTGTTTACGCTTTACCGAAGCCTGTGAAATACGGGATTCCTATCTCGAACAATGAAGGTTTTTTACCCTTGTGCGAGAGACGGCTTCTCGAAGCTTGTCTATCGGCCCTGGTCAGACTGGTGCGTGAACGACATAGCGCACTCTTTTTTTACAGCCCTGTTTGTATTTCCTTCACAGCTTAAATAATGCCCTATCATTACGGGCTTAAGCATCTAACATCAGGCTATTTTACAAGGCGATAAACAATGGCCAGGGGCGCGTATAGGAGTTCCACATTATCCAGATCATATCACCTGTAACAGGCACGCTTACGAAATAATTATCCTTTATCACTGACTCCATTATCCTCGTCGGCATCCGGCCAGTTGCGCCGATCTGTTTTTTGGTTTTCAGGCAGCAACGGATCATCGTCATCCATGAGAATACGGTTGGCTTCGCCATCCATATCTTCATACTGGCCTTTTTTTACCGCCCAGATCAGGATGCCAACCGTGATCAGGCCGAGAAAAATCATCCCCGGAATCAGCGTGTAAATAACGTCCATAATGTTGCCTTTTAATTCTCTTTAATAAAATACCTCGCAGCAAGCTGCGGGGAAGTATGCCCAACGTGATTAAATAAAGTACGAATGCGTGCAGCATTGCCAATGACCAGCAGGGAGCTGACCGGCATGGATATCGCGGCAACCAGGGGGGTGATGAAACTCATCATGGCCAGCGGCACCATAATACTATTATAGGCAAAGGAAATGGCGATATTCTGGTGAATGGTTTTCAGGGTACGCCGTGACAATTTTACTGCCAGACTTATTTTTTCAAGATCATCCTGCATTAATATTAGATCTGCGCTATCCATCGAAACATCGGTGCCGGAACCCAGCGCGATCCCTACATCGGCACGTATCAGCGCCGGAGCATCATTCACTCCATCCCCCACCATCGCCACGCGTTCGCCCTGCGCCTGCAACGCCTTGATCATGGCATCCTTGTCCTCTGGCAGAACCTCGGCCATCACGTTCATGCCACCCAGTTCCTGAGCAATGGCGTTGGCAACGCGCTGCCTGTCACCGCTTAATAAGGTCGTGTTGATTCCCTCTTGCCGCAGTGCGTCCAGGAGGGGCTTTGCCTCTGCACGCAGGCGATCGGCGATAACAATAACGGCAACGTGCCTGCCTGCCTGTGCCACATGGACACAACTCATGCCCTGTGCTTCATAGTCCTGCGCCCGGGCAAGCAGTTCCGAATCAGGTGTGACGGAGTGTTTCTCCAGCCACGCAGGGGTGCCACAATCCATCGGTAACCCATCGACCTGGCCAGACACGCCATAACCCGGCTCATTGTGAAAATGCGTGAGCTGTCCCTGATCCGGCCTCAACCCAGCCTGTTCCGATTCCCGAATAATAGCGTTAGCAATACTGTGCTCCGAGTGGCGCTCCAGAATGGCGACATGCGCTAACACCTCATCACGCCCAAGCCCCTTCACGGTAAGCACCGTGCTGACACTCATGCGACCCTCCGTCAGGGTGCCGGTCTTGTCGAAAACAAAGTGCGTAATGGAAGAAAGCGTCTCCAGCACTTCACCGTTTTTCACCAGGATGCCATGACGTGCGCCCAGCCCGGAGGCCACCGCAATAGCCATGGGCGTTGCCAGTCCGAAGGCGCAGGGGCAGGTTATGATCAATACCGATGTTGCCGCCATCAAGGCTTGTTCAAAATCCTGCTGCAGCCAGTAGGCAAAGGTTAGCGTCGCCAGCAACAGAGTTGCCGCCACAAACCACGGCACAATGCGATCCGTCAGGCACTGTATAGGCGCCTTCGAAGCCTGGGCTTCTTCCACCAGGCTAATAATGCGTCCCAGTGCCGTATTACGCAGAGTGCTCTGCACCTCAACCGTCAGCGCGCCCTGCCTATTCACGGTACCGGCGGACACCTGATCGCCGGGTTGTTTTTTGAGTGGCTGCGATTCGCCACTCAACATGCTTTCATCTACGGTGCTCTGGCCCTCCACGACACAGCCATCAACGGGAACACTGGCGCCGGGTTTGATCAGCACCCGTTCCCCCATTTTGACTGAGCGCACAGGGACAATCTGCTCCTCTCCCTCACGCAGTACACTGGCGACACGCGGTTGCAGATTCAGCAGGCGTTGGGTGGAGGCCACCGCGTGGCGTTTGGAGAGAGATTCCAGATGCCGCCCCACCAGGAGAATAAACAGAAAATTGACGACCGTGTCGTAGTACACTTCGCCGGTTGCTGTGGGATTCAGGGTGATATACACCGAGTATAGCCAGGTAGACGTGGCGCCAATGGCGATGGGCAAGTCCATGCCCAGACGCCATTGGCGCAGACCGCTCCAGGCGCCTTTTAGAAAAGGCCAGCCGGAATAGAACAGCGTCGGCGTCGCCAGTGAGAAACCGACCCAGTAAAACAGACCTCGAAACTCGCCCTTGTCCGCACCGCTGTAAAGCGCGATGGAAACCCACAGCAGGTTCATCATGGTAAACCCGGCAAAGGCCATACGAAACAGCAGGGCGCGGTTCTCCTGTTTCAGTGCGCCTTCGGCGGCCTCGGGATCGTAGGGTGCGGCGCGGTAGCCGATGTCAGCCAGGCGCTGCAAAACCTGAGAAAGGAAAATGCGCCGGTTGTCCCAGCGAAGATGCAGGCGGCGGCCACTGAGATTGACGTTGGCCGTCAGCACGCCGTCCAGGGGCGCCAGGCTGCGTTCAATCAGCCAGACACAGGCGGCGCAGTGAATGCCCTCGACCAGCAGATGAATATCACGTATTTCCGCCAGTTCCGGCACAAACTCGGCCTGCACTTCGTCGAGATCATAGAGCTTAAGGTCGCCCGGCGGTTGCGGCGGCGGCGCTAACAGGCGGCCTTCGGGTGTACGCTGGTAAAAGCCTTCAAGACCGGCGTTAAAAATGGCCTGGCATACCGACTCACAACCGAAACAACAGAAGCGCCGTTGCGCACCGTCCAGCCGGGCAGTAAAATTATTTCGTTCTGACAACGGCAGGCCGCAGTGAAAACAGGTGCAAGCCACCTGCGCGCCGTCACTCATGCGCGTGCTCTGCTCACTGAGGCTTGACGAATATACGCTGGGTGATCAGATCATAACTTTCACCCGCCTGGCTGACTTTCAGTTTCACATCCCAAACGCCCTTAAGAGGAAATACGGCCCGGGCCTGATACTGACCGGGTGCAAACGCTCGCATCGTTAACCTGAAGTCAGCATCGGCGTCAGAAGGCCGGTAGGCCTGCATTTCAACGTCCAGATCATCCACCGCGAGACCCCGCCGGTCAACCACGTTGAAGCGCAGTGTCTGTGCCTGTCCAAGTACCAGTTTTTCCGGCACATCCAGTTTGAAGCTCCATCCCAGCGCGTGGCGCGCGTCCCGCTCTTTGATGAAGTTCCGCTCCAGATCCTGGCCTTTTTCATAATAGTCTTCCTCGACCAGGCCTGAATTCGTTACTATAGCCAGCGTTATCATGACGGCATTCACCAGCAGCACGACTGTCACCAGTGCAATCCAACCCAGTACCCAGGGGTTATGCAATCCCTCTTTATTCGACTGTGAAATGGCTTTGCTATTCATCATTCTCGCTCCTGTCGTCATTATCAGTAGTGCTCTGTTCAGCCGGGGCTGAAAAACATGCTTTCGTATTCCGCTATGGCATCCTTACCGATCATTTCTGCCCTGAACGTGACTGTTATGCGTGTCTTATGCAGGCTCTTTTTCGGGATCCTGATGAAAACAGTGTGTGCCGTTATTCCCCCTTCACGCAAGGTCAGGAGCTCGTCCACACCCTTGACCCGCATCCCTTCGGGACCCGCTACCGACAGCTTCACTTGTGCCTCCCGGTCGGTCTTGTTAAGCAGCTTGAGTACGTATTTATTCTGGATGCTGTTGTCACTTTCCAGCACAAACAGCGGCTGACGTTCGTGCAGCACTCTGAGTTCCAGTGATCCCAGATGCGTCAGACCATAGAGAATACCGCTTAGCGCAATCAGCATGATGCTGAAATACACCAGCACACGGGGACGCTTGTACAGCGGAATATCACGTTTGCCCAGGGTGTCATCCAGCGAGGCATAGCGAATCAGTCCGTGTGGTTTTCCAATCTGATCCATGACTGAATCACAGGCATCCAGACACAGGCCACAGGTGATGCAGCCCTCCTGCTGGCCTTCGCGGATATCAACACCGGTCGGACAAACCACCACGCACTGGTTGCACATGATGCAGTCACCCTGATCTTTCGACGTCCCGTCTTTTTTCAGGCGCCCGCGAGGTTCACCACGCCTGGCATCATAGGTCGGCAGGATGGTTTCACTGTCATACATCACACCCTGAATACGCGCATAGGGACAGAGCCAGAAACAAACCTGTTCACGCATGAAACCGGCAAGAAGAAAAGTCCCGGCGGTAAACAGGCCGATGACGACCACTGGCGTAGTTCCTGCCTGCAAGGTGAGCAGATCCCACCATAACTGCCGCGCATCGGTAAACCAGGCGACAAAACTGATCCCCGTAAACACTGAAATCAATAGCCAGAAAAAATACTTCGTTGCACGCAGGCGGAATTTGTGCGGCGTCCAGGGACTCTGATCCAGTTTGCGCCGTGCAGCAGGCTTGCCTTCCAGCTTTTCCTCTATCCAGGTGAAGGCATCGGTCCAGATAGTCTGAAAACAAAAATAGCCGCAAAAGACCCGACCAAGCATGGACGTAACAACCGCCAGCAGAATGGCGAAGAAAAGCAGCACCAGAGACAGGATCCAGACATCCTGAGGCAGAATGGTAATATCATAGAAGTGAAACTGGCGATGGGGAATATCCAGCAGAATCGCCTGACGATCACCAAAGCGCAGGTAGGGACCGAAAAAATAAATCAGCCAGACCAACGAACTAATGTTCTTTAGCTTACGAAAACGTCCCGGCATACGCTTGGCGTGAATGGTCTTCTCGCCGGTATTGACATGCCATGCACCCAGTTCTTCATAGATTGCGCTTTCAACGCCGTTCTCATCTTTACTCAAGGTTCGCTCCCATACGCGCTACTGAAAACAGCAGAGCAGCTAAACGGTATGGCAAAAAAATCAGTGCACTTCTTCACCCGGCCAGAGGCAGTGGCACTGACATTTCTGACGCGGAGATAATATGACTTTAATC
>DRJN01000063.1 GCA_011052165.1 Gammaproteobacteria bacterium | reverse complement strand
GTGGCTGCACCTTGCGGCTTCGGACCAATCTTTCTGCGGGTCTTTCTCGCAACCCTGACCCCTCTCATCCTGCTGGCCATGGACGCCAGTTATTATCCGGATCCCTTATAGCATTCGCCATTCGCGACCTGACCCTAATTCTGTGGATATGTCCCTTGGCATTCGGCCTTTTTTAATATCCGCTATTTACAGTAGAATAAGCGCTGTTAACTTTAACAGAGCGCGAAAATAATGGATGAACCCAAATTTAATCAGAAGGTCGATGAGCTACTCGCGGCTATTGAGGACACCCTCGATGAAATCATTGAAGAGCAAGATCTCAATATCGATTTTGAAGCCGCCGGCGGTATTCTCACGCTCCATTTTGAGGACAACAGCAAGATCATCATCAACCGCCAGACACCTCTACGGCAGATTTGGGTCGCGACCCGCACGGGCGGGTTTCATTTTGATTTTAACCCTGAAAAGGATCAGTGGCGGGAAGAAAAAACCGGCGCCGAGCTGTTTGCGGAGCTCAGTCGCCATTGCAGCGCGAGCACGGGCAACAATGTGACGCTGATAGCATGAGTAACACGTTAGACTGCATTCATGGCGGCGATCCTGACGGTAACAGGAGCGTCATCTGGCTGCACGGCCTGGGCGCCAGCGGCCATGACTTCGAGTCCATTGTGCCGGAACTGGGGCTGCCCCGACACCACGGTATTCATTTTATTTTTCCGCATGCCCCGCGCCTCCCGGTGACGATCAATGCCGGCGAAGTCATGCCTGCCTGGTATGATATCTACGCCCTGCAGGCCGATGCGCGACAGGATGAGGCGGGGATCAAACGCGCAGAACGGTTGATTCAGGCGCTAATAGAAGCAGAACTACAGCGCGGCGTGGCGGCAAAAAATATCATTCTGGCCGGTTTTTCACAGGGTGGCGCCATGGCGCTTTACAGTGGCCTGCGTTTTGCGCCCGCACTGGGCGGCATTCTGGCGCTGTCCTGCTACCTGCCGCTGGCCGCCTCACTCATGACCGAGGCTGAGCAGGGGCGGCTCGCTCCCCGCAATCTGTCGATTTTTCAGGCTCACGGCCAGGATGATCCCGTCGTGGCCTATGTCCTGGGTGAGACTTCCAGACTTTATCTGCAACAGATGGGATACAAACCCGAATGGCACAGCTACCCTATGCAGCACAGCGTGGGTGAAAAGGAAATTCGGGATATTGGTGTCTGGCTGAAACAGCGATGGTATTAAATCCGCTCCCTGCGCTATTCACAAGTCACTTGCTCAAATAACCGCCTTTCTTTTTCTGGCAAAACAACGGTCGAACTAAAATTCCACCACCCGGCTTTTCTGCCAAATTAAAATACGATTGTTGGCGGGCATTTCATAGTCATGTACCAGACGCAGATCATGTTGGCGTCCCAGTTCGACCAGATTTTCATAATCACGAATCCCGCTTTGCGGATCCCGCATCTTGAGCCAGGCATCAAATTCCTCATTACTTTTGCTGGTATAATCGCCAGCATAGTTAAACGGTCCGTACAGACACAGCAACCCCTGCGTCTGTAATATACGCGCGACGCCGGCAAACATTTTTTTCACACAGGACCAGGCCATAATATGCACACTATTGGCGCTGAACACGGCTTCCACTTCCAGCTTTGGCCATTGTGCCTGACTGACATCCAGCTCAAGCGGTGAGGCGAGGTTGCCAAGATCCGCGTCATCAATCCACTGCTGGATACCCACATGCCGATCACGTACATCGCTGGTCTGCCAGTGCAGATGCGGAAGGTGGCGGGCAAAGTACACCGCATGCTGGCCGCTGCCGCTGCCAATCTCCAGTACACATTTTACATGCGCAAACTGCTCATTGAGCACAACAAGAATCGGATCCTTGTTCTGCTCACACGATTCAGCAAAAGGCTTCATGTTATTAATGCCGTGATTGTGATTATTTGTATTTTAGTTATATTATTGTAGATATTGAATTAATTACAATCCAGGGTGATTTCCGAACATTACTCTGATAATTACCATATTAACTGGGATTAATCTATGCGTCTGAGCCACCAAATCCTGTCCATTACGCTGATTCTGGCCTTTTTCATCAGCCCGCCCGCACCCGCTGACGAAAACGGCGCCGCCCTGTATGCAGAAAACTGCGCCGTCTGTCATGGTAACCAGGGCAAGGGTGGCGTGGGTGTGCCGCTGGCCTTGCCCGATTTCCAGTATGCGGTCAGTGATCAATTTCTTGAACGCACCATTCGAAGAGGTCGGCCGGGGCGCGTCATGCCCGCCTTCAAAAATCTCAGCGAGACACAGGTCAGAGCCATTGTCCGGCATATCCGCAGTTGGGCGCCGGGCAAGCCCATTCGTTACCCCACCATCAAGGTCAGCGGTGATCCGCTAAAAGGCCGTATTCTTTACAAGAAAAATTGTGCCGCCTGCCATGGCAAAAATGCTAAGGGCGGGAAGGGAACCGGGGTCACTTTTTCCCGTCCGCGGGATCTCCCTATTATCGCGCCTGCTCTGAACAATCAGGGCTTCCTGTACGCCGCCTCGGATCAAATGATCAAGGCGACCCTGATGAATGGACGCGAGGGCACCCCCATGGTCTCCTTCCTCAAACAGGGACTCCGCGAGCAGGATATTAACGACATTGTCAGTTTTATCCGCAGCTTTGAAAAACGGGCGCCAATCCATGCCTATCGTGAACCCGGTCATGACAAACTGACGGTGGCATATGAATCTCCCTACGGTATGAAAGAAACCATCGCCGCACTGAAACGCGCCATTATCGGCGAGAATTTCCGAATCATCCGGATTCAGACTCTTGACAGCGGGCTAGTCAAAAAAGCACAGGAAGATCACAACAAGATCATTATTTATTTCTGTAACTTCCAGTTACTCAACACTGCGCTCGCCGTCGACCCTCGCGTGGGCCTGTTCCTACCCTGCCGGATTACCGTAGTCAAGCGTCACGGCAAAGTCATGGTCTATGCCCTGAATCCCAAGCACCTGAGTTATCTGTTCAACAATGATGAACTCAACAAACTCTGCGACAACATGAGCAAAGTCTATATTTCTATTATCGAGGAAGCCACCTTATGAAAAAATTCCTGCCCTTCCTCGTCCTCATCTTCAGCCTGTCTGTCAGCAACCCAAGTCAGGCTGACAACCTGCTAATGGCGCGCACCAACCTGAACTTCCCCGAGGCCATGCTTAAATTGCAGGACAGCATTCGCAATCATGGTTATACCGTCAGTCGGGTGCAACGTGTGGATATCGGCCTGACCCATAGTGGCTACGTCACCGACAAGTATCGGGTAGTCTTTTTCGGCAAGGCAGATCTGGTTACCCGCCTTAGTAATGACTACCCGAAGCTTATTCCCTATCTACCCTTCAAAATAGCTATTTTTGCTGAAGGCGATGACACTCTGATCATTGCGGCCAATCCCCTTCAACTTACTGACAAAACCTATCCTGAACTGAAACCGGTGATGAAAAAAGTTGAAAAGGATATGCTGGAAATTTTTCAGACAATGCGTAACAACGAAGAATAAAACAGGAACTACAGCAAAGTTATTTATTGCTGATTTTTATCAATGCGTTTTATTTCATCTATTAATCGTTCTTCGATGATTTTCTTGTAATGCAGATAATGTACCGTCTGAATTGACTCGACACTGGCATCCAGCAGGGTGCTGGATAGATCCAGATCGGTGATATAGATAGGATAGGCTTCACCACTTTTACGCAAAGAAAGAATATAGCGTGCGACTTCCTGATAGACATCATCTCCGTGCTCAAGATTGGAGAATTCCCTGTCTTCGCAAAATAATGTAAATATTATATTGTCTTCCTGGTGATCCACCATCACCTGAAACTTTATATAAGAGGCCGTGTGAATATAATTGTTTTCACCATAACGATAAATTTCCCGCTGCCCGTTTAACCCACGGTCGATGCGATGAAACAGCACATCCCGGAAACCGGAGCCAGCCTGTATCGAATAGGCCATTCGTTCCCGTACGGATTCAAAGTATTCCTTAAAATGTCTGACCAGGCCCAGCACATCGTAAAAGGATCGGGTCTGACGGTGCAATGATCCCCGTTCATCCAGCACATAGACATCCACCTCATCATTTCGCACTTCAAAGAAACACTGCACATCGCCCTGACGATTGTTTTTGTAAATCAAGGGCAGAACATTGTCGCTCAGCGTCTGTGAATCAAAAATGACCGGACGGAATCGATCCACCGGCTTTGAAAAATAACGATATAATTCTTCAGTATTCCCGGCTTTCTCATACTGAAGTATGCCTTCTTCCATACTCAACACATAGTATTCCCACTCTACTCCCAGAATATAACGCGTCCCTTCGGCATAGGCACCGTTGTAAAAAGTGTCAATAATTTCCGCAAACAGGGTTTCAATTCGTCGCGCTATCGAAGTGCCCCGGTAGGAAGAAAAACTAAAGGCATTGATCGGCGGCAGATTTTTTCTGTTCTCTAATGAAGACCATTTCATGTAGCCCTGAATACATTTTAACAACCCATCCACATCATAAAACTTGAAGGTCAGCACCTCATTCCAACTGGTGACAATAATCTGATCGACGCTTAGCGTCAGATTTTCTCTCTTGCCCCCGTACTTCAATGCATCCGTCTGGCTACTGCTGATATGCCTGCCCTTTCGCGTCTGTGCGGAAAAAGGATCCAGTCCAACATTGATAAAGGTGGCAATAGCACAGATTCTGGCTGGCTGACGCATATCGTAAACCGAGCTGGCTGCCAGCACCTCATCCGGAAACAGACGCGACATATTTTCCACCAGCAGGTAGAGTTCTTTTTCTGTCAGGTCGCTATCTCTGGCATAAAGGGCAAGGATGGTCTGCCGATTAATAATTTTGTTAAAATAGCACCAGGCCATGATTTCCACGAGGCTGTAGCCGCGCTTCATGGGTGTGCGGGTATAGATCTCATCATCACTCACCATACCGCTGTATACCATCCAGTATTCCTGGCCATCGTCACTAAAAAACTGATGAAAGGATAGATGGCTTTCATGCAGATCACCGGTAATACCTTTATAAACAATTTCAATCTTGCCCGCCTTGCGCTCGAAGGCGGCATAAAGCTTGCGCCCCAGGACATTGAGATCGGCCTGACTGATGAGATTGCTGCTTTGTGTACGTGAACGGGTAAATAATGAAAGAAAACGATAACTACCGGTAAATTCGCGTATCAACGCCTTGCGTTCTTTCAGCACACTACTGATTTTCCACTCCTCCCTGGAGTCCAGCCGCTGTAGTTGTCCAGTTGCCCAGCCCCATCGATTGACCAATTCGGACATCAGCTCACGCCGCCAGCTGTTTTTACTGAGTCCTCGGTCTTCACTCAGCCGTTCACCAACCTTGAAATAAAAACTACGGCGCACAAGATCCAGGCGCTGACCTTGATTGTACTCAAGCAGGTATTCCTCCACCTTGTCCATCATCATCAGGTAGGGATCCAGCGCATTAATATCCTCTTCACCCTCATATACGGCGCGTTTAAAGCGTACACCGAGCAAATCGATCTGCGGATACTCACTGGCATAGGCTTCCATGAGCAGGATTTTGAGTATGGACTTGTAGGGAGAATGGATGCCTTTATAAAGAAGCCACAGCGTCGCGCCATAAAATTCTTCGGCACGAATCTTGGCCAGCCCGCCGAAATCAATATGTTCACGGCTGTGAATATAACGCTTGCGCTTGATGTCCTCGACAAAGGCATCATAATGAGCTTCCTCATCCGGCGGCACCAGCCACCACAGAGGATAGCGCCCCGCCAGCAGGACACTGGTGCGATAAAATTCTTCCAGTAACAGGTAGTGCAGGGCGCTGCCGCTACTCTCACTGCTCAGATGACCATGCTCACCCTGTTTGAACCGGTGTGCATCCACAAGAAACACATTAGCCTCCACCTCCATACTGGCCGCCCATTCCTCGATGGCCGTGGCCCTCACTTGCAGTTCCTCAATCTGCCGGACATCCAGATCGCTGCCATGCACGACCCAGATATCAAAGTCACTTTTGTTGCTATAAGCAATCGTGCCGGTGCTGCCCATGAGGTAGAGCCCGTGAATCTCAAATCTTCGGTAGGCGCGTTTTTTCCAGGAAAAGCTTTTTGACAACCGACGCGCCGCCGCCAGCGCTTCTCTGGAAGGCCGATACTCAGGCAGGCCGACCGGCGTATCTTTGGACACATAACCCGGCAGGATGGGATGATTGACGTGAAACAGGAGCGGTAATAACTGAATGAAATCACGCTGGCTGGGGCGCAGATCTGAATTGACACGCTGCAATCTTGCCAGATTCAATTTGACAAAACGCTGCTTGATGAGCTTGAAATCCAGTTCGCTTCCCTGCCTGTTTTCACCTGCGACGAATGACTTCATACAGTCCGTTTATCGGCGGCTCCGGGGTTTTCTATACTTTTTTGTCCCGATATCGCAAGAAACCGCAACAAACTATTGACTTACATTAAATAAAATTTACCCTTGTGCCGATATACTTTTACAAACCGGATCACTGATGCGAGGGTATCTTTCCCACCATGCTCACAGAACTTTCACAGCAGCAGCTTCAATCCATGATGCAAACCTGCCCACTGGCCATGCTGCTGGTCGATGAAGCAGGCCATGCCCGCTGGATGAATAATCTGCTGGCCGAAATACTTGACGGACAGACGGCACTGATACTCGATCGGAGCATCGATGAGGTTCCCGAGGCGCTGCAAAGCCTGTTCATCGAAAACTCAACCATCCATCTGGCGGGAGAAAAAAGCGACGAAGATCGGTGGCTGCTCGCGGCGACGCAATCATTAGGTGAAAACGCCGGTTTCGTACAGTTTTTTACCGACATCAGCCCCATCCAGCAGCTTATGCAGGAGCGTGACCGGCTCGCCGGAGAGCTGGAGGAATATATCCTGGTGGACAGGCAAAGTGGCATGCCCAACCGCCGGGCGCTGTATCAGAGTCTGGAGTCCCAAGTCTCACGCAGCCGCCGTTATCACAACCCGCTGTCGCTCATCCTCGTGCGCCTGACTAACCTCGATGACTATATCAGCGCCACGGAGAATAAAAATCCGGCCTCCCTGTTCATCTCCCTGCGTTATATGCTCAATGACCAGTTGCGTTGGGCCGACATCATCGGCCGTCTGGGGGAGAGCGAATTACTCATCGTGCTGCCGGAAACGCACGCCAATGATGCACTCACACTGGCGCAAAAAGTGAGTCGGCGCATCGAAGCCCTGGACCTGCCCGAACTCGAAACCCGCCCCAACCTGGAAAACTTCCAGCTCGATACCCACTTTGGTGTCGCACAATGGCGCAAGGGCGATGATGTCGGGCTGCTCATGACCCGCATTCGGACACAACTTCTCAGCCAGGTCTGACTGCCCTGTTCAACAAGGCACTCATGGGCGAAGCCGAAGGGCTTCCTTCGACAAGCT
>DRJN01000062.1 GCA_011052165.1 Gammaproteobacteria bacterium | reverse complement strand
TAACTCACTTTAAATCGTCCCACCAGTTCCTGTAAGTCCAGCGCCAACTGGCTTAGTTCCTTGCTGGCATCCGCCAGTTCAATGGTATGACTCGAAGTATTATCCGCGACCTGGTTGATATTGATGATGTTTTCATTGATTTCCCCGGTCACTTCCCGCTGTTGGTGCGCGGCATCCGCAATCTGCCTGTTCATAAGGCTGATTTCATCCACCGCACGGGTAATGGCTTCCAGGGCAACCCCGGCAAGACCCGCCTGCTCGACACTCTCCTTCACCTGTTTGCGCCCGCTTTCCATTTCTGTCACGGCTTCGCACGCCGCACTTTGCAGTTTCTCAATCATCTGGCGGATTTCCCCGGTGGAAGACTGGGTGCGAGCGGCCAGATTACGAACTTCATCGGCCACCACGGCAAAGCCCCTGCCCTGATCGCCCGCGCGCGCGGCTTCGATAGCCGCATTCAGAGCCAGCAGGTTGGTTTGCTCAGCAATACCGCTAATCACCTCAAGCACCGAGCCAATATTTTCACTGTCGCCTTCTAAACGATGGATCACTGCGGCCGTCTGTTCAAACCCCGAAGCCAGTTTTTCGATGGAAGAAATCGTGGTTTCGACAACCTTCCGTCCATCCCGCGCCTGTTTGTCGGTTTGACTCGCAATCCCGGCAGCCGACTCGGCGTGTTGACTGACATCATCCACAGTCACTGTCATTTGTCCCATCGCCGTGACTACTTTTTCAATTTCACTTCGCTGTAACTGCATACCCTGCGTGGTGTCATCACTGATCGTTGCCATTTTATCAGCCGCCACAGCCAACGTGGAGGTTGAGGATGAAACATGCAAAATCGTGCTCTGTATTTTTTCAACGAAACTGTTGAAACCAGCCGATAGCCTGGCCAGTTCATCCCGCCCGCGTACTTTCATACGCTGAGTCATATCACCGTCACCCTCGGCGATATCGGTCATCGCATCGACCGTGGAATTTAGCGCACGGGTAATCGAGGTTGTGAGTAGTGACCCCCCGCCAAATCCGATAATCAGCCCCAGCAAGAGTAAACCCCCTATCAGCTCTGTGGTCATCTTGACCCGCGATAACAGCGCTTCAGCCATATTTTCCGAGATTCCACGCTGGCGTAGAACAATCCAGTTCAGATTATTTTTAATGGTCTCGACAAGCGGGCTGATTTCAGTGGCAATTAAATAAGCATCCATACGCCATTTCTTGCTGCTATGGATTTTTATTAAGGTATCCTGGAGTCCAAAATAGACTTTCATTTTCCGGGCAATCACGGATACGGCTGTTTCCTCCTCAAAATCGAGCAGTTCATTATAGCCCTGCACTTTTTTCAGACCTTTCTCAAAACCTCCCCGGTAAAGCCTGATATTTTTAATATCGGCGGTATCTCTGAATGCGATAAAGGCCCGAGTAGCATTGACGATGTTCATCCATGTCTGGCGCAGATTGTTCATATCCAGAAAAAGATTGCGGCGTTTTTGACTCATATCTTCCCCGCTCTCAGCAAGAATCATCTGTGCCAGACTTTCCTGGATTTCTTCTGTTACCGGTTCCATTTTACTCGCTGAAAAGCCAATGCCCGGCTGATTTTTGTTGAAATTTGATGCCAGTTCCAGCATCTCGGCCCGGTATCCCTGATATCGATCAATACCTTTCTTGATCATCCGCACCCGTTCCAGCATCTCCTTGTCCGTCTTCACATTAGACATCCGCTGAAGCTTTTCAAGCTGTTTGTCTAACACCCTTAGCAAGCGCAGGTATTCGGTCTTGTCATGCTCTGATTTACTCAGGAGATAAAAACCCAGCGCGGCGTTAGCGCCATCCAGCGTCTCTGCCAGTTCCATCGACAGAATCACCGTTGGCTGGGCAACCCCGGTTACTTCGGTAATTTTTGTGCGTGCGCTAGAAAGGCTATACAAAGCCGTCAGGGAAACCACCAGCAGCAATAGCACCAGAGCGGCAAAACTGAACCAGAGTTTATGGCTGATTTTAAAACGTGAGAATATTCCGGGGGTATTTTGCAGGATCGACGACATAACCACTCTCTCTATAACTATAATTCGTGAGTAGTTTGTGTATCGGCGTATTATGCATTTTCTTTATCAATAAACTGCCCCACCGCAAGCGGGCGCGGGGTATTAAACGGTACCCTGCTGATGGGTTTCCCTCCTGGACTTCGTGCTTCGCTCTACCCATCTCATCATCCTACTGTTTTTCGCGGCAAACAGCGGGGAATTAAACCCAAAGAGATTAAAGACACTTCCCTGTGTTAATTCTTTAAAATCAGCTTGCTACAGGCTCACGCCCAGCCGCTGTGCTACTTCTTCATAGGCTTCAACCACCCCCCCCAGTCCCTGGCGAAAGCGATCCTTATCCAGCTTCTTGCGGGTTTCGATATCCCACAGGCGGCAACCGTCCGGGGTAAACTCATCACCCAGCAAGAGGGCGCCCCGATAACGTCCGAACTCCAGTTTGTAATCCACCAGCAACATACCGGCATCGCGAAACAAGCTGGCCAGAATATCGTTGACTTTGAAGGTCAAGGCCTTCATCTGGGTAATCTCATCCCCGGTTGCCCATTTGAAGGACAGGATGTGATAGTCGTTGATCATGGGATCGTGCAGTTCATCATTTTTGAGGAAAAATTCAAAGGTGGGTGGATTCAGATCCAGACCTTCCTCCACGCCCAGACGCCGACACAGACTACCGGTGCTGATATTGCGTACCACACATTCGATTGGCAACATCTCCAGCTTTTTCACCAGCGACTCTTCATCATTGAGGATTTTTTCGAAATGGGTTGCCACACCCGCGGCTTTCAGCTTTTCCATAATAAAGGCATTGAATCGATTATTGATTCTGCCTTTACGATCAAGCTGTTCAATTTTCTCACCGTCGAAGGCGGAGGTGTCATTGCGAAAATGCAGAATCAGTTTATCGGCATCATCGGTGGCATAAACGGTCTTGGCCTTACCGGCAAAGAGTTCGTCCTGTTTTTTCATTTCGAGGTCCTGACCTGGATAAACCACAAGATAAGTACCTTCACGAAATAATTTTCTGCAAAATGCACAGAAAATCATTTCTAAGGTACTAAAAATATCTCGTTAAAAACCGGCTGGACTTCATAAAACCCATTCAGTCCAACCTGCATATAATCTAAATTTCGCACCAGTCAAAACCCGTGTCCTGGCTGGCGACTTTAATCCAATCACGCTCACAGCCCGTTGTTCCTGCCAGGGAATCGCAGGCGAGAGCCGGGGTATTATTCTGTTCACTCAGGTGCGCGATCACCAGATGCTTCAGACGCGGGTGATCCAGTACCCCCAGCAATGCCGCTGTCTGGTCGTTGCTTAAATGCCCAAGGCGACCCGCCACCCGTTGCTTGAGTGAGAAGGGATACGGTCCCTGCTCCAGCATCGAGAGATCATGGTTGCATTCCAGTAACAGGGCGTCACAGCCATCCAGCTGTGTTTCGATATAGGGTGTAATCGTACCGGTATCGGTCAACATGCCCAGCCGCTTCTGCCCGTCGGTGAAGACAAACTGGCAGGGTTCCTGCGCATCATGAGGAACAGGATACGTTTGAATCGCCAGATCCTGTATTTCAAAACCCTGATGCACATCCAGGTAATGCAGGCGGGGTAGTACACCCAGCACCGCCTTGCCGTGCGTACCCCGTGTGGTCCATAACGGAATATTATATTTGCGCGCCAGTGGTCCCGCGCCGCGAACATGATCCCCATGCTCATGGGTGATGAGAATCGCATCCAGCTGCGTGGCCTCTAGGCCATAGCGGGACAGGCGCGCTTCGGTTTCCCTGAGACTGAAACCACAGTCAATCATCACACAGGTTCCGGCTGCCTGCACCAATGTCGCATTGCCTTTGCTACCGCTACCCAATGAGGCGAAACGCATATGACTCCGGCTATTTCAGATATTTCTGTAGTTTGGTCAGGATCAACCTGGATAATTTAGAGTTGAGAATCTGACCCCCCCCCCGGCGGCGCATGGAGATCTGCACAACATCGTCCTCTGTGTCGAGTTTCAGGATAAAGGCATTATTATCGCCCACGACATCATTACCGAAGATACCTTCAAACCAGTTCTTATCCTCCTGGTTACGGAAGTCCTTATTCAGAGAGAAATAGTACACCCCGGCGGAACGATTGCGATCATCCACATGGATACCCATGCGATCCATGGCCAGACCCACCCGCCGCCAGGTGCGCGGGAAAGTCTCAGTGACGTTCAGGTATAGGTTGCCCTTCTCTTCGACCAGTTTGGCATGCGAAATTTCCTTTTTCGTGGTAATCGCCTTTGCCGTATTCTTTTTGATCCCCTGGAAGATCAGGAAACGCATCAGCATTTCCCTTTCCAGACCCGGATCGGACTTCCGATACTCCCAATAAGTATCATCCGCATCGCTGGTGTCGTCCTCGATATGCTTTTCACGCAGGCCCTGGTGAGTAATAAACAGCAGAGTCTTGTCTCCATCCTGCTCCAACCGAGCGATATAGCGATCTTTCAGACCGGCAGAAGAAAAGCTGTTGAAAATAACCGAAAACCAGTCGCTGGGCAGTTTCACCCGGTTCTCCTGCCAGTCGGTCTCCATCATGCCCAGCTTCTTGTCTTCGTGAACAATCTTGAATCCCAGCGACTTGAAGAAGGACTCAAGTTTCGACCAGACTTTATCCGCCGGCGCGTCGAATTCCAGCCAGCGCACTGCGCCATCGCGTCGCATACGCACACCCGCTGTCGCGGTTCCCGAAGAGCCGTCCCGGTTTTTCACCGTCCCTTTTTTCTCATAGGACGCAATGCTGGTCTGTTCGGCGGCAATCGACGGTATTTTCAGGCTCTCGTCGCCCCTGGGTAAGACCAGGCCCGGTGGCACTTCCAGTGGTTTGCCATTTTCATTTTGAACATTGTAATCCCCCTCATAATGGGGGCCAGTGGATGAACAGGCCATCATAGCGAGTGACAAGATTAGAAGGGCAAGATTTTTGCCTGGGATCAAACGTACTGACATTTTTTCTACCTGAGGGAATTCGGGGCCTGATTCGTCATCAGGCCTGAAGAATATCGGCCTGTTGCAAGGCCTGATGAAGTTTACCACGATACGCTTCGGAGAGGGGGGTCAACGGCAGACGAATGCCGGTCCCTATCATCCCCATATCATACAGCGCCCATTTGATCGGAATCGGGTTGGCTTCACAAAACAGGCCGGTGTGCAGAGGCATGAGACGCGCATTGATCGCCACCGCCTTCTCCCTGTCGCCCGCCCGTGCGGCGGCACACATTTCATGCATATCGTGCGGCGCCACATTGGCCGTAACAGAAATATCACCCCGCGCGCCCAGCAAGATCAGCTCCATGGCCGTGGCGTCATCCCCACTGAACACGGCAAAATCGTCGCCACAACGCTGGATCAACTCGCGGGCACGTTCCAGATCACCGGTGGCCTCCTTGATGCCCACGATATTTTCAATCCCCACCAGACGCACCACGGTGTCCGGCAACATGTCCACCGCGGTGCGCCCCGGCACGTTGTAAAGGATCTGGGGGATAGCCACCGCCTCGGCCACCGCTTTGAAATGCTGGTACAGGCCTTCCTGGGTGGGCTTGTTATAGTAAGGCGTCACCAACAAACAGGCGTCCGCACCCACCTCTTGGGCGCTACGGGTCAGCTCGATAGCCTCCTGCGTAGAATTGGAGCCGGTGCCGGCAATGACCGGGATCCGACCGGCGGCAAGCGCCACCACCTGCCTGATAACGGCACAATGTTCTGCGGTATCCAGGGTCGCCGACTCGCCCGTGGTGCCCATGGTAACGATGGCATCGGTGGCATTGTCCACATGGAACTCGACCAGCTTCGCCAGTGCCGCCTCATCGAGGCTACCGTCCTCGTGCATCGGCGTGACCAGCGCCACCATACTGCCTTGAAACATGCCGTTCTCCACAAAAAAACACATATTACTTGGCCTGCCGACTGCTGACAAGGCGTAGCCAACAAGTCTCTAATCCCGTCATCATCACGAAGAAATCCCCTACAAGAGAAAAAAATCCGGAAATTGCCGGTATGCCTACCGCCTCCTGTAGTTTAAGATGGCTCAGTCATTTATTAAGGAACGGATACTGATGTGACAGTGAAACCTGGTCGAAAAATACCCAACTTCGCCCCGCCCGCCACGGGCGACAAAGACATCAGCCAGTCCAACTTCAAAAACAAAAATGCAGTGCTCTATTTCTACCCCAGAGACAGCGCCTGCGCATTCTCTGCGATGAATTTCACATATCTATCTACAAAGAGAAAAACACACCATAATGAATAAACGTCTGTTCGTCATTGACTCCAATGTATTAATGCATGATCCCACCGCCTTGTTCCGTTTTCAGGAACACGACCTATACCTGCCCATGATGGTGCTGGAAGAACTGGACCACAACAAGAAAGGCCATTCCGAAGTCGCCCGCAATGCCCGTCAGACCAGCCGCTTCATCGATGAGCTGATGAGTAATGCCAGCAAGGAGGAAATCGAAAACGGCATTAATCTCGACATCTACCGGCTAAACGGGAACGGGAACGATGACGATAATGACGAAAACAGCGAAACCGGCCGCCTGTTTTTCCAAACCCGCGCCTACCCCGATACCCTGCCGGAATACCTGCCTGGCAACCTGCCCGACAATAATATTCTCGGTACCGCCCTGTCTCTGCAAGGCAAATTTAATAACCACAGCATCACTCTGGTCACCAAAGATATTAATATGCGCATCAAGGCCTCGATCCTGGGCCTGCATTCTGAAGACTACCATAACGACAAGGTACTGGAAGATGTTGAACTGCTGTACAAGGGCAATTGCGAACTGGAAAGCGATTTCTGGGACAGCCACGGCAAGGAGCTGGATTCCTGGGTCGAAGAAGGTCATACCTACTACCGGCTGCATGGTCCCGAAATAGAGAACTGGATCCCCAGCCAGTTCATATACACCCCTGACGGCGACTTTGAGGCTATCGTTCGTGAAATCAATGATGATACCGCCATCATCGAAACCACCCGCGACTATACCAGCAACGATCATACCGTTTGGGGGATTCGCGCCCGCAACCGCGAACAGAATTTCGCCCTCAACCTGCTCATGGATCCGGAAATCGACTTTGTTTCCCTGCTCGGCATGGCCGGCACCGGCAAGACCCTGCTCACCCTGGCCGCAGGACTGGAACAAACCCTGGAACAGAAACGTTATACTGAAATCATTATGACCCGCGTCACCGTGCCAGTGGGTGAAGACATCGGCTACCTGCCCGGTACCGAAGAAGAAAAAATGGCACCGTGGATGGGCGCATTAATGGACAACCTGGAATTTCTTACCGACACGGATCTGGGAGGCGACTGGGGTAAAGCCGCCACTCAGGATTTGCTCAGCAAGCGCATCAAGATCCGTTCGGTCAACTTCATGCGCGGACGGACCTTTCTCAACCGCTTCATTATTATCGACGAAGCCCAGAATCTCACCTCCAAACAACTGAAAACCCTGATCACCCGCGCCGGTCCCGGCACCAAGGTCGTCTGTCTCGGCAATATCGCCCAGATCGACACCCCCTATCTGTCGGAAACCACCTCCGGCCTGACCTATGTGGTGGATCGCTTCAAGAACTGGAACCACAGTGGTCACACCACCCTGGTGCGGGGTGAACGCTCACGGCTGGCGGATTATTCTTCCGAGGTGCTTTAGCCCGGCGGGTATTCAGCAAAAGCAGCCAAACCATCCGAACAGGACCACTGTACGCGAGAATTCCAAAAAATGCGCGCCCCCGGTAAAAGGGGTGCCGGCGTATCAAGTGAACCCGCGGGGATCAACACACCATCCAGTTCAGGCACAACCCGAGGCATCGGCCCGCCACACTGCTGACAAAAACAATTGAAAAACCGTTCCGCTTCCGGCACTTTATAGCGCGCCAACAATTCTTCGCCCCTGATCCAGGTAATACTGGTTTGCGGTGTTATCAATATAATACTCGCGTGGCCTGTCCCCGTCGCCTTACGACAACGTTGACAATGACAGTGATAAAACCGTTTCGGCTCCCCGGTCACTTCATATTGAACAGAACCGCATAAACAACTTCCTTTTACTGTCGCCTGTGTCATGGTGGTTTTCCTCGTTATCAAAATGAAATTTTTTTAAATATATATCAGATGATGTGAAGGATCAGTAATAGCCTTCAAAAACATCTCATACCCCGGGCACCAATGTCTTCCGGTGGACAGGCACGGCTACCTTCCTGTTGTGCTGATAGAGCAGGGTTCTCGCGGCACGCCCTGGCTGCCGGGGTGGAAAGGATATTGCAAATTTAAAGAATACACATTAAATTGAGGATAACAAAATGAGCGATATTTCTTTTGAAATATACGTCAGGAAGATCTCTCCACGAAACAGGGAATATGATAATGTCTGAACCCACCGCCAATTCGTCCTGCCGGTGGTCCGGTGCGCTAAACCTGACCGGCGTGATACAGGTAAAACTGAATCCCGATCCGTCGCCGGTCGATTATCGTGCCGCCATGCAACTGGCCAATGCCGTTGCGAACGCGCGGTTGGGCGAATACATGCTGCTGTCCTGGTATGATCGCGACCGCGATTTCGAGTCGCCACAGCACGCCAGTGAATGCCATCTTGACAGCGCCGTTCCCGGTTATGTGGATTACGGTGTCAATCACGGTGCGACCCTGATGGTGGATATCGAGACCGGGCGATTTGTGTTTTTCTATCTGCCGGTCGATCTGTAACCGGCTAACGGTTTTCAGAATACGCTGCTTACGCACTTCCGTGCGATGGGAGAAAAAGGAACGGCCATTCCTAAAGTGGTCGGGTATTTGGAACAGTTATTCAGGCAAAAGCATAGTCTTGCCATATCTCTTCGGCCTGTTGTTGTATGCTGTCTATTTGCGCCTCTGACAGATGAAGGGATGAGAGTAGCTCAGTCTGTGACAGGTAAATGCTTTCACTAAACGGGCTGTCATATTCGGATTGTTTGGCCAGTATATGCGCCAGGACCAGTATACAGATGTCGGGTTCGCCGTTTTCAAATGCCTGCTGTTGCCTGTGTTGCGTATGCAATTCAGCAAGCTGCTGTTGTTGTGTTGAGGACAGGCGAAATTCGTGGGCAACGCGTGCCGTCACCGCGTCATGGCTTATGCCGAAATGCGCTTGCTCAATAATATCGATGTGACTACCGGTAGACACCGCCTGTTCATAAACTTTCTGGTAGTCGTCCTCAAGATTGACACACAGCACCAACATACCGATATCATGAAACAGGCCCAGGAATTCAATATCATTACTCATCTTCGGACAGCATTGCTGCGCAATTAATTTGCCGTAGAGTGCGATGAGGTGAAGATGATCAAAAATATGTTGGGCGATTTCGCTGTCTGAGGGCAGGGTCGAGCGTATGGTGGCCATCACTATCGCACTACGTACGCTGTTAAGCCCTAATAATCTCAGTGCCGTGGGTATATTGGTGACTTCATGACTGTGCTGATACAGAGGTGAATTGGCATACCGCAGCAAGGTGCTGGCCAATAAAGGATCTTGCATAATGGCCCCTTCCAGATCTTGCATGTCGGGTTCTTCTGCGGAAATAATCTGCAATGCCCGCGCGGCATGCGCTGTGGCTTTAGGTATTTCAAGCTGGGTTAAACTGATACTCATAACGGTCTATATCATTTAATAAAAATTACTGAAAATTGATTGATTCGAAAACAGGCAAACTGTCGGGATTCTCAAGAAGCTGATGAGCTATGATCACGCCTGCCGCCGACCAGACCTGACCGTGATTGGAACGCCGGCCGATCAGACTGCCCCATTTACCATCATAGTACTCAGGCCAATTATCGTCGGGCGCTCTGTCAAGCGTGATATCGAGAGCCTTGCGGGCCAGCTCACTTCGACCGGTCCTGATCGCGGCGCCCACAAATGCCCAGATCAGACAGGGCCAATTACCGCCATTATGATATGACCAAGGCACGTTTTTGGGATCGCTGCCGGTGGTAAAGGCCCACTTGTCACCACTGACGGCCGGGTAACAGATTTTGAGCGGCGCCAGACCAAACAACGCTTTCCAGCGGTATTCATAGAGGTTCATGATCTGCTCAGCCTGCTGCTCGGTCGTCAGGCCGAACAATATGGCTAACAGATTTCCAAATGAGAAAAAACGAAAGTCGATGCGACCGGGGCCGAGATTACCCAGCATGTAGCCGCTGCCAGGGGACAACCAGCCATCGATCCATCCCGGTATCGATTCTGGATAAATATTTAACAGGTTGACGGCGCCTGTTCCAAATTCTTCGCTTTTATAACGATGAATTTCATTAAGACGCTCAAGGTCCAGCCAGAAATAGATTCGAACATAGGAACGCAAGGTTTGCAGACGTTTCTTGCTGATGCGTAGCAATCTTTTGTTTTCATCATTGGAAATTAACAATTCCTGGGCCGTGGACAACATGCCATAGAACAGTGCCTGGATCTCCAGGGGGTGGCCATAGACACCCATGCGTCGGTCAATCATGAATGAGGCATCGGGCACCAGCATCGCCGGTGATGTTTCAAAACTTTCCTGCAAATAGAGTTCCAGGGTCTCACGCATGCCATCCTGGAAATCATCTGAATGGGCCAGCGCCAGATCACCCGTCGTCAATACATAGCTGCGCAGAAGCAGCATCCACCACATCGCCGAGTCAACCGGGGCCACGCGGCCTATCGCGCGATCCCCAAAGTCAGCCGAGGGCGTTGCGGAGGCATCACTCTTCTTGGGAACTTTGAAACTGGCCGGCATCAGACCCGGGGCACGTTCATGCCCGGCCATCACCGATTGCTGATTACGCAACTCAAGGATCAGACAGAGAAAATTACGTACGATCTCTGGTTTACCCTCCATGAGAAAAACCAGTGCTGAAGGGACAAAATCACGAACGAAACACTCTTCATAATTTTCAGCGGCAACACTGTTATCCAGTGCGGCAGCGGTTCCCACCGGCTCTCCTTCATGGTAGAGGATGGCATCGTTCAGTAATTGATGTGCAGATTCTAGAGCGCTTGCAGGATCCATAATTAATGTTGATATTGTTATTATGATGATGATGACAGTATAGCTGATACGTTACTGTACTTATCACCCATGGTGGAAAACAGGTTTCAGAGAACCCTTGTTTTTAACTGTTAGAAAAACAGGGTTTTTCAACCCCGCTTTTTTCCAGGCAAAGCTCCCCGGCCTGCCTTTGTTTGAATTCAAAAGGCTTCCTGATCGCGCGGCCAGGCGCGGATGACGGCGTTGACCAGGGTGGCGAGGGGTATGGCGAAGAAAACACCCCAGAATCCCCATAAGCCGCCGAACACCAGAACGCTGACAATAATGGCGATGGGGTGCAGGTTGACGACTTCGGAGAATAGCAGGGGGACCAGCAGGTTGCCATCCAGCATCTGAATCACGCCGTAGACGATCATGGCCATGGCGAACTCGGTACTCCACCCCCACTGGAAATAGGCCACCATCAGGACCGGTATGGTCACCACGGTGGCGCCAATGTAGGGCACCAGAACTGAAATACCTACCAGGGTGGCGAGCAGGATGGCGTACTTCATGCTGAAGATGGCGAAGCCGATGTAGGTGACGATGCCGACGACCAGAACTTCCCAAAACTTGCCGCGCACATAGTTACCCAGTTGCCGGTTCATCTCCTCCCATACATCGCTGGCGAGGCTGTGATCCCGAGGCAGAAAACTACTGAACCAGCCAAGGATCATGACCTTGTCCTTGAGAAAGAAAAAAATTAGCATGGGTACCAGAATCAGATACACCGCGATGGTAATAATGCCTGGAATCGAGGACAGAGAAAGAGTGAAAATGGTTTGTCCCAGTGATCCGGCTTCGCGGTTGAGCACCTCCACCAGTTGCTGGATCTGTTTTTCACTGATGAAAGAGTAATGTTCCGGCAACTGCACCAGCATGCTGCGACCGATTTCCAGATATTTTGGCAATTCGCGCGCCAGTGTGGTGATCTGGGTCGAGAGCAGGGGCACAATACCGAAAAGTAAAATACTGACGAAGGCATTGAAGAGGATGAAGACGGCGATCACGGCAAAAATGCGCCGCAAACCCATACTTTCAAGCCTGCGCACCAACCCTTCCAGTAAATAGGCAATTACAACGGCCGCCAGCACGGGCGCCAGCATATTGCCCATGGTCAGGATAACGGTGGTGCCAGCGATCAGGATCGCGGCCAGTAGTACTGCCTGGGGATCGGAAAAATAACGGTTGAACCAGTCTTTAATGACTTCAATCATGAGGAATCAGTCAGACCAAACTGTTTTTCATAATAACGCCGGAATACTCGTTCCAGATCGTCAATAACGTCCACCGTATCCCGCGTGCCCATCATACTTTGCCCAACCAGATCGGCGGTTTCATGCAGCATCTTGTCTTTGCTGAGCATGTGATAGGTTTCGGACAGCCGTTTGACGGCGCCGATAATGGTTTCTGTTTCCGGACGTGGAATGTTGGCCGGTTCGATGTTGATAGCTGGCTCGGCTTCCGAAAGGGGTACCGGCATCGAAGAAAGCCCCGCCATGGAAGCACCGGCCGCAGCCGAAGAAAGCGTCTGCAATAGTTGTTTCTGTGGCGCGCGCATCAGAAGAAACTCGGCATAATCCAGCAGCGAATCAGCCTCAGCTTCTGGCAGACTGCACAGGATCTCCCGTAGGCGCTGTTCCCTGTTACTCATTTAGCACACTCCGCTGTCTTTACAAAACATTCAGGACAACAGCCTCACGGGTGTTCCTTACAGTAGTTGCGGGCAAAACTCAGAAGTTCATCCATGGCCCGTACGCGAAACTTCTGTTTTTGGTGGACAAAGGAAAATGGCCGCCGGGCGGGCGGATCCAGTTTGATCGCCCTCAGGGTGCCGAGCTTGAGTTCTTTGACGACGGTGGCGCTGGAGAGCACCGAGATCCCCATACCCGCTTCCACGGCGCCTTTGATAGCTTCCAGGCTGCCCAGTTCCATCACGATGTTCAAATCCCCGGCGCTGCCGCCATCGGCTGACATACTGTCGAGCATCACTTCCCGGGTGCCCGAACCTTCCTCGCGGCAAATGAAAGGATAATCGATCAGTTCTTTGGGTGAGACTTTATCCCGCGTTGCCAATTCATGTCCGGGTGGCACGATCAACACCAGCTCATCGGTACGGCATTGCTCCACCACCAGGTTCTTGTTATTGACCGGCGCTTCGACCACCCCCAGATCAATCGTATTGTTTTCCACCTGGCTGACGATGCCATCCGAATTGGACACCTTGAGACGAATACTGACTTCCGGATATTTCTTTTTAAAGTCTCCCAGCAATACGGGTAGCATGTATTCGGCAATGGTGCTGCTGGCACCGAGAATCAACACCCCGCCGACATCACCGGTCAGTTCGCGCACCGCATTGTCCATTTCCGCATAGAGTTCAAAAATATGTATCGCCGACTCGTACACCTTGCGCCCGGCTTCAGTCAAACTGATACGGTTATGGGTGCGATCAAAGAGGCGGGTATTGTACTGCTCCTCCAATTGGCGCACCTGAAAGGTCACCGCAGGTTGGGTCATGTGCAGCTCTTCAGCAGCCTTGGTAAAACTCAATAATCGTGCAACGGTCTGAAAAACCTGTAATCTTCTATCGGCCATTACGCCTCCACATCGAACCCTAGCACCTATCTCTCTAGAGATAATCTTTATCTATGGCTATATCGGTAAAATTTAAGAGAAAGATAGTAACAGGGATTACTGAAAACTTAAACCATACCGATCAATAACCTGAAACTATCAGGCTTTGCTATTCAAGAACGTAATGCAGGATCGAATTTTTCAGCTTTTCAGCTCATCCAGCCAGATTTTCTGGCAGTGGCGGCGTTGCCGCTGCTGGATAATCTCACGGATTTTTAGGCGGGCTTCTGATAAAGACGCAGTTTGGGCGGGGTGAATTTTTTCGCAATACAGCAGATGCAGACCCAGCTCTGTTTCGACGATGTCACTGACACCGCCCTGCGCTAACCTGAACAGGGCCTCATCCAGCGCCGGGTAGAGTTTACCCTGTGGCAGGCGCCCCAGTTTTCCGCCTTCCAGCGCAGAGGGGCATTCAGAATGCTTGCGCGCCAGTTCGGCAAATCGTGTGGGATCAGCGCATAGATGTTTCTGAATTTTCGCCATTCTCTGCTCGGCCTTTTCCCGGGTATTGTCCGAAAATTCCGGATTGACAGTCACCAGTATATGGCGGGCAACACGGGTCTCCCGGCAGGCAAAACGTTCCCGGTGCGCCTCATAGAACAACAGGATATCCGAGTCACTGACCTCAGCGCTTTGCGCCGCGACGTGGGCAAGAACAGCATCAAACAGGAGTTCCCGGTATAAGGCGGTGCGCAACAGACTTTCACTGAGATCATTTTTGTTAAGATCAGAAAGAAACGCTTCCCGGCTTTCATAGCGACGGGCAATCCCCTGCAAAGCCTCATCGATGCGCTGCTCAGAGATGACAATATCATGTGCATCGGGAGAGGAGAGGGCGCGCGTTTCAAGTTCGAATGTGGCATCCGCCTGAGTGTGAACGACCGTGATTTGATCGGCTGTCAATTCAGCCGGGGTCTTGCCGAATTTTTCCAACGCGCTACGCAACAGATGATAGGCATACTCGGGAACCTTGTCAGTCATCATATTAATCGTTGCAACAGTATTTGCACCATAGCCCCCTCTCCCTATGGGAGAGGGTGGGGGTGAGGGGATAAAATACATGCAAATACTTATGCAACGATTAATACCCGCGACACGCACCAGCACTCAGACCTGCCCCTAGCCCTGGCCCTGATCCGCTGTTTCCAGCTCATTTGATAGAAAAGGCGCAATGGCCGATTCGGGAACCTGTAACGTTCGCCCGCTAAATCGAACATGATAAAAAATGTTCTCGGGGTTATCTCGCAGGACTTTTTGAATTTCCCCTTCCGCACCCCGCTCAACCACGACGTCACCCTGCTTGCCCAGCGGAAGGGCTGCCACCACCTGGTCACGGAATTCGAAGCGGCTCGGGATCCAGGGATCGTTTTCCGGCTGCAATTCTTCCGCCCGGCAGCCGATAATCCGATCAATATCCATAAAATGGACGGAATAGATAAGCTGATCCTGTAAAAAAGTGCCGACATTCTGCACATAACCCACACTGCCGCGTTTAACCAACAGCATGCCTCGATCTAACCCCGGATAAGTGCCGTCATTACGTACATTGCGTAAAACTCTCACCCCATCCCCATAATCATATTTCGGCCGCATATCTCACTCCGCCTCAGCTGCTCTCAGCGTTGAATCAACAGACTGCTCAAGGGTACAAAAATCTGGTTTTTTTGAACCTTGAACACATTAAAGACCTTTTCAGTCAGGGCGTTGGATTTTACAAAATCCTCATAAGCACTCTGCAACAATTCCCGGTACAGTTCGCGGCGCAGATCTTCCTCAGCGGGCAAGCCGCCTGCCGACAGGTAATCATGAAAGCGCTGCAAAATATGCAAGCGGTTCACCTGTACCACCGCCGAATCGTATTCGATACCGAAATATTCAAGAAAATCCTCGGCACTCTCCAGCGCTTCCATATCCAGTTCCAGCTCCGTATCAAACATGTTTTTACCTCCGTTATCATCCTGCCAGGCAGCCAAACCTGAGACGGTTAACAAAATTGGCTATCGTTCTGCAACTCATCATAAAATCTGCGCAAGTCGCTGTTCTGCGGGCTGCGCTTGAAACTCATAGCAAACTTGCGCAGGCGATCCAGAATACGGTTCGCCTGCTGCCGATCCAGTTTCAGGCCCAGATTGGCAT
>DRJN01000061.1 GCA_011052165.1 Gammaproteobacteria bacterium | reverse complement strand
GTCGAGGAACGCTACGCTCGCTGGGAGATGCTCGAGACGCGGCGGGCGGGAGGGGCGGCCCCGTAAACGCGCGCGGGCCGTTTTGAATCCCCGATAGAGAATTCGAGAAAATACTCACCCACCTGAAGGGAAAAGTTCCAACAGCAGTGCCCGTTCGGTTACCCGAAAGCTGGGCGCCGTCACCTGTCTATGTGCAACGCACAGGCAGGCGAGCCGGCTGTTCGGCTGATTTCCAAAACAACCTACTAGTTGTCGCTTGCCAGTTGCGACAGGATATCGGCTTGCCTGATGGCCAGAATTAGCAGAAAAGTGTCTGTGGAGAGGTAGGTTTTTTTGGGGGGGTGGTGCCAGAATTTAGTAAGATTTCGGGTGGCCGTGGGTCTGATTGTAGGGGTGAATGGCTGCCCGCTACCTGTGAACTACCAGTAGACGCTGGAGAAAAGGGCGTTTATTCTTCCCAGTACGCAGGCGTTCGAAGGCAGAAGAGGCTGGTGCTTTTTGTCGCGCGAATAAAGAATGTGCCGAATAAAGAATAACTGTGTCCGACGGCCTGAAGGGATAAGGCAAATCATAGTATACATCCATTGCGTCGTGATCAAGAGAATAGAGGTATTGGGCAGGGCCTTTGTTAGTATTTGCTACAAATTGTAGCTGGTATCGCGGTGATGCATGGGACAACAACTTATGTTCTTGCATACTTAGATCGAGACGAACGGACTGTCGAGTGACGATAAGCATCCTCCATATCTCCGACTTGCACTGCGATTCTGTGAATTCGACCCGCAATCGAGTGCTTCTTGATTCCCTGGAGAGGGATCGCGACCGGTACACGTCCCAGGAGAGCCCGCACATAAAGTCACCAGATCTTATTATCGTGAGCGGGGATATCATTCAGGGCGTGAAGCACGAAACCCTGTGTGCAGAAGCCAATCTCCGGAAGCAATATGATGTAGCCTTGAGCTTCCTGAACAGTCTCACAGACCGCTTTGCTGATGGCAACAAGCAGCTCATCGTCATTATACCCGGAAACCATGATGTGAGTGATTACCACTTCCGTCAAAGCCTTGAGCCTATTGACATTTCATCCAGCGCGAAGAGGGAACTGGTCACACAGCTTTTTACACCAGAGTCGCGCTTGCGATGGTCATGGTCGGATTTTGCTCTCTATGATATTGTGAACTCGGAAATGTACGAGCAGCGATTTGCCGCTTTCTCCGATTTCTACAACAAATTCTATAACGGGGTACGTTCCTTTCCCACTGACCCTGCAAAGCAGTTCGATATCTTTGATTTTTATGAATTTTAGCGTCACCATTGTCGGGTTTTGCAGTTGTCATAACAATGACGTTTTTAACCAACAGGGTTCCATCCATACGGATTGCATCGCTGAGGTCGGTAGGCGACTCCGCCATGTTTCGTATCAGGATCGGCTGCGTATCGCAGTCTGGCATCACAATATCGAAGGACCGCCCATACAGCATGACTATATGGATCCTGATATCGTTCAGAACCTGATCGATGGTGGTTTCAGCCTCGGATTTCACGGCCACCAGCACAAGCCACAGTTTCTCGATACCCGATACCGTCACGGCCCCGATCGCCACATCACAGTCATTAGTGCCGGCACGCTTTGCGGCGGCGCAGCCTTCCAGTTTTGCCGTGCCTATAACCTAATCGAACTCGATACCGGAAAGAGGACTGGGCGTTTGCACTTAAGAGGAATGCAAAACGACAACTTGCAGATGCCAATTTGGGGGCCGCGCTATCTGCCACAAAACTCCACCAGCTATTTAGACTTTAAGTTTGACCCACCGCCAGAGCCTTTCGTCAGACTCAACAGCGGAGAAACCGCATTAATAGAAGCCGGGGGGGTTTTACGAAAACGGCGAATATCGCAAAGCGGCACGGGTGTTTTCATCGCTCGCGGAATCCAATCAGCTGGCGCGCCGCCTCTTGTTGGAATGCCTGATCCCGCTTAACGACATGTCAGGGATTGTTGCCGCCTTCGATCCTCCAGAAAGCGCTACCGAAGCGATTGCGCTCATGGATGCACTGTGGGCGGAGAACAACTGCGCACGTCTGGGTGAACTATTAAAAATTCCGCAGATTGAAGAGTCCACAGACCCTTCGGTCATTGAGATACGGACAAAATACGTGGCGAGGTTAAAGAAATGACGGAGTCCGAAAAAGAGCACATCGCTTTTGATGTGGAAACGAGCAGAATTCTCCAGATTCTGTCATCGGAAATCTATGACTCGCCGAAGGCCTTTTTGCGCGAAAACGTCCAAAACGCCTACGATGCCATCCTTATGCGCTGTACAGCGCAGAGCCTTCCTGTAGCAGGGTGCAAAATCGAGATGACAGTCGGTGCAGGCTGCCTTACCGTGTGCGATAACAGAATCGGCATGAGCGAAGAGGTGCTGAAAAACAATTTCTGGAAAGCCGGTTCCAGCGGGAAGAAATCCGAACTCGCGCAGCGTTCTGGCGTGATCGGCACGTTCGGCATCGGCGCGATGGCAAATTTCGGGGTATGCACTTCGTTGCGCGTTGAAACTCGGCATATTGAATCCAAGGTCACGCTTATCAGTTCAGCCAGGCGCGACGATCTCAGGATCGCGCAGGATTGTATTGACCTTGAACGCGTAACTGACGCCCGTGAGCCGGGGACACTAATTATCGCTGATCTCGACCCGTCATACCCCATCGATGAAGTGACGGCCTGCGAGTATCTCAGCCAGTATGTCAGGTTCCTTCCCGTTTCCGTCACCGTGAACGGCCGCATCATCAGTCAGGAGGCTTTCGCGGACACACTGGTCGGAAAGGCGGAAGGGTTCGAGCAAATTTCTTCCCGAAAGATTTCAACTGGTGAGTTTGCGGGAACTCTGGATGTGTCTATCAACGCACAGAGCCGGCTTCTTGCTCGCCTTACCGACCTTTCACTGAATGGTAACCCGATTACCGGTGAGGCTTTCTTTGTGCAGCAGAGCGGCCCAACGCTCGGTTTCCGCAACTTTTTTGGCCTTGCGTCCATTCCGGTATTTGGCTGCTACGAGTTGGGAGGGTTCGTCAATCTCGACATTCTTCATCCGACCGCAGGACGCGAGGCGCTGAGCCGCGAGAGCATCCAGCACGTTGCTAATTTGGTGGGACTGATTGAAGCCGAGGCGTCTGTGGATATTGCAGATTCCAATGCCGCCGACGGTAACCAGCAATTCCAACAATACATTTTGTCGCACGGTCTAATTCAGCTTGCCCATAAGGTCAGGATTTCCGTGCTACCCGCCGAGACGATGATCGCCTTGAGCGATGTCAAGGAGTACGAGCCGAGAAAAACCAAGCACTTCTATACGGGTCAGGACTCTACTATTCTCAAGCGGTTCGCCAACGAACAGGCCAACCTTTTTCACATCAGTCAAGCCAATCCACGCCGCATGCTCCAGCTCCAGTTCCTGGGACAGATTGTCCAACTGGAGCAGGTGCCCGAGAAAACGATTGTTGACAGGATTCCGGCAACACAGCTCACTCTCGAAGAGGCAATGTTCCTTGTGCGATTGCGCGGTGTTCTGTTCGATGATTACCTGATGCCGGATATCGACGCCGCTTTCGCTACCATAAGCCACGGCGTTGCGTTCCATGTCGAACAGAAAGAAGGGGTTCTTCTCATATCGATTGCGCGCAATATGCCTGCCGTGAGCATGGTAACTGAATGTTACAAGACGGCCCGCGATGTGTTCGACGGCTTTCTGAAGGATTTTGTGCGTGCGCACCTCTATCCGCTTATTCGTGATCACGTTCCATTCTCCACGAAGCAAGGCCGCGATGCTTTGTTCAAGCGGCTAAAAGAAAACAAGGAACTCTTCCGTCTCCAGGAGAGCGATTACGGTGCAATAGAACCGCTTCTTGCAGATTATCTTGCCGGAAAGGTGGAACTCTCAGAGGTTCTCAGAACCTCACGAGGCCGCGCTTCTGTGCAGCGTCAGGAAGTCAGTAAGGAGCAAGTGGGCAGCGTAGAACAGGAAATTCCAGACATCATTAAATCTGTAGGGTCTTCGCTACCTCCAAATGAATTCGAAGCTGCCCCACCGATCGTGCGCTCGGATATGGCAAGTGACATGAAGGTTCTGACTGTCGCCGCCGAACACCAAAAACTTAATAACTTTCAGATGTTCCTCGCGCTCTCCGACCGCCTAGCCAAAAGGGAAGGCGAATTTCTACGTTGGCCGCATACAACAAAACTGATCTGCGGTGCCTGTCAACGACTTTGAGACACTGGCGTTCACGATTTACTGAGCAATGCCTCCGGATGTTGATGTTGCGGGTGGGTTGATCCAGACCGCATCGG
>DRJN01000060.1 GCA_011052165.1 Gammaproteobacteria bacterium | reverse complement strand
TGCAACGATTAATCATTCACAAATTTTCCTGAAAAGCGGCTACTTGAAACGCAGCTTCTGCAACTCGCGTTGCAATACGGCCTCGCGTGTGGTGTCTTTGGTTACGCGTAGAAGATGCCGGTAAATCGTGCGGGCATCCGCAAGCAAGCCCGCCTTTCCCAGGGCAACAGCCGCCTGATAACGTGCGGTTTGCGCCCAGGGATCCATGGCTTTCGCATCCGTAAACATGGCCGATTTCAGATACAGGCGAGCCGCTTCTTCAAATTGCCGTTGCGCTTTTTTCGAGTCCGCCATCCAGTAGTAAATCTCGCGCTGGAGCTTGGGATCATCGGTCAAGGTCATGATCTTGCTGAGTAGCACATAGGCCTGACCAGGCAGGCCCACTGCCTGTAGATCAAAAATCACCTGCATCAGGTGATCCATCTGTGCCGGCTCGAAGTGCTGGTTTTGTTGCAGCATAGTCTCAAGCGCTCTGGCACCCTGCTCACCCTTACCGCCCAAAATCAGGATCCGCGCACGGCGCAAGTACCAGAAAAACCGATCCGCACCCGGCGGCGGTTTTTTTACCGTTGCCATCAGCGCGGAGGCCAGTGCGATATCCGGCACCGCCAGCGCGATATCCGCAAGCATATAGCGGGCTGCTTCGGGGATGTCCTGATAGGATTTAAAGCGCACCGAGTTCATGAACAGGCGCTGTAACAGGCGGTTGCTCTGTGACCGTTGGCTCAGGCTGTGAAGAAAGCCTTTGAGCGCCGCTTTACGACTGGCCTTATGCTGCCCTTTGAACATCAGCAGGACATCCAGTGCGCGGGAGCGCACAGGCTGTTCCTTAGTGGCGGCCTGTGCCGCCTGTTGCCACGACTTATCGTCACCAATTAAAAAGTGGGACTGATTGCCAATGGCAATGGCAAAATTCAGATAGGCATTCCACAAGGTATCGGCGTCAAAATTGAAAAGACTTTTTTCAGGCTGGTCCTTTTTTTTCACACCCAGCACGTGTTCGAGCGCATTGGCGCGTGTACCCGGATCATGGCTGGCCTGTGCCGCTTCGGCCACCAGCGCCCAGAATCCAGCCTTCAGATCCGGCCTGAGTTCATTGTCACGCAGTCGCTGCAATCCGGCATGTACGATATCCGCTGGCGAACGCGCGCCACTGCGCAATTGCGCCAGCAAATACAACATCGCCGCCTGCGGATCCTGCGCGCGGGAGGCCAGGCTATCCATGGCCTCTCCGGCCCGCCCTAGCTCCAGCAGAATTTTCGCATATCGAATGACATCACGCAGATCGCGATTACCGTAATCCTGCTGCAATCGCGCGGCGGCACGATAGGCATCCTGCTTCTGCCCTGTCACCCGATAGGCATCGATAACCATGCGCCGCCAGTTCAGCAGGTTCGCATTAGCAACATCAGGATCAAGCGCCTGGGTCCAGATCAGATCCCGCAGAATCCGTAGCGCCGCACGACCCCGGTTCGCCTTGATCATCGCCGCCGCAAGTTCGGTGTGTGCCTGAATATAAAAATCAAGGGGCACCATCGCGGGCAGGTTCTGCAAACGCGAGATCAAGTCTGGCCAGTCGGCCAGGGCCTGATAAATCCGGATGCGCAATTTTTCCTGCGCAACCCAGCGTTTGGGATCTGCTGTGATGGCCTGCTGCTGTTGCTCAAGCACCTTAAGCGCCAGATGCCAGACCCCGGCATCGATCAGGTTGGCGACTTCATCCCCGCCAGCCGGGGAAGATGAAACCGCAGGTGGAGGAACTTGAACTGAAGAAGAGCGGGCAACAGCAATCGAAACCAGGCTGCTACTGCCAAACAACAGAAGGAGTGCAAAATAAAAATGCCGGACACAAAAAAACGGGTGGGGCGCGGAAGGCTCCACCCGTTTTTTATACTCGCCTTTGCACGATATGTTGAGGTCTGCCATGGCCGGACAACGCGCGGCTATGCTGCTTATCACAACAGCCACCGTCCAACCCCTCTGCCGTTTAGCGGGACAGCTTTTCCTTGATGCGTGCAGATCGGCCGGAACGATCGCGCAAATAATAAAGCTTGGCGCGACGAACATCACCACGACGCTTAACCTTGATTTCGGCCACGGTCGGGCAGTAGGTCTGGAACACGCGTTCCACGCCTTCACCGTGTGAAATTTTACGCACGGTAAAGGCGGAATTCAGACCGCGGTTACGTTTGGCAATCACCACGCCCTCAAAGGCCTGCAGACGTTCACGACTGCCTTCCTTGATTTTTACCTGAACCACCACGGTATCACCCGGGCCAAAATCCGGGATATCAGTGTTCATTTGTTCTGCTTCCAGTTGTTCGATGATGTTGCTCATACTCTTAAGCCCCCAGGCTTCTAATCCACTATTTGGTACACGATTCAATTTTATATTCACGAATAAATTCTGTCAGTAATGTCTGTTGTTCCTGATCCAGTTCCAGATCATCCAGCAGTTCCGGCCGCCGCAGCCAGGTGCGACCCAACGCCTGCTTGCGCCGCCAGCGCTCGATCGCGGCGTGGTCGCCGCTCATCAGTACCTCGGGAACGCTATCACCCGCGACCGTTTGCGGACGGGTATAGTGCGGATAATCCAGCAGACCCTCGCTAAAAGAATCCCGTTCGGCGGAGTCTTTATGTCCCAATGCGCCCGGCAACAGGCGAATCAGGCCGTCGATCAGCACCATGGCGGCCAGTTCGCCGCCACTGAGAACATAGTCGCCAATCGACCATTCTTCATCCACTTCGTGACGAATGAAGCGTTCATCCACGCCTTCGTAACGGCCACAGATCATGATCAGGCCGGGGCGTTCAGACAACTCCACGAGTCCCGCCTGATCAAGTTTACGCCCCTGGGGTGAAAGATAGATCACCCGGCTGGCTGAGCCTGCCTTTTTCCGCGCAGCCCTGATGGCGTCATGCAATGGCGGCACCATCATGACCATGCCTGGTCCGCCCCCGTAAGGCCGATCATCCACTGTCCTATGCCGATCTGAGGCATACTCTCGCGGGTTCTGAAAGCCTAGCTGCAACAGGTTGTTTTTCAACGCCCGGCTGCTGATGCCATAGTCTGTAATGGCCTGGAACATGTCAGGAAACAGGGTGACGACTTCAATCCGCATCACGCTCTCCCGGACTAAAATTCAGGATCCCAGTCGACCGTCATGCGACCCTGTTCAAGATCAATCTCTTTAATCACATCGCCCTGAATAAAGGGGAGTAATCGTTCCTGTCCATTCTCTTCGGCGCGCACCACGATCACATCGTTGGCGCCGGTTTCCATCACTTCGGTAATCGCGCCCAGTTCCACCTTCTCCAGGGTTGACACCTTCAGGCCAATCAG
>DRJN01000059.1 GCA_011052165.1 Gammaproteobacteria bacterium | reverse complement strand
TCCTTCGGCGTCAATGGCTTAACCGACCCTCCTTTCGCTTTGGAAAAATGAGAGGTCAACAATAAAATCGCCTGGGTATTGGGTGAGATCGACATTTAAGCTCCAGTACTCGTCGAGGCCAACGCCACCGGGTAGACAGCCCTGCTTCCCGCACGCCGTAACAAAGCGGCAAGCACGGTTACCGTCCATCCGGAATCAATCACATCATCCACCAGCAGTACGGCCGTCTCGGGTATGTTCTCGGATATTTCAAAAACTCCATCCAGATTTCGACATTGATGGAAACGGTTCTGCTGATTCTTCTGTGGTTCGTTATTAACAATCTTGTGAATGGCATCCGCGAAGGGCAGCCCCAGTCGAACCGCCAATCGCTGCGCAAAATCAGGCACTAGCACAGGATGGTTTATCGACGGAACGCAGGTCACCCACTGCGGAGCAGGATCAAACTGCCATCGTTGCTCGATCATCTCTGCTACAGCTTCCAGCAACTCATCCCGGAAGTGACCGGCATGTTTATCATCAGCCACCAGACCTCCCCAACCGGCATCACCCCAGCGCGACAGGATACGGCCCTCAGATGACTGAAGTTCGGATGGCAAATTATACGGAAAGCCATACTCCTGAAATGCGCCAGAGGCCACCTGCTTTTTCGGCCTGAAGGGCATCTCGGCATGCTTTAGAAAATGACTCGCAGCTATCGCCAGATCCCGATCTACTTCAATACTAACGACGGGCTCACCCATGCAAACCGAGCATCGACCGCATTTATTCGTTTCCGGGTCATCCAGGGCATTTCGCAAATAGGCCATCAGGCAACCATCACTGTCGATGTAATCCTGAACCTCTTGCCATTCGAGCTCTCTTTGCTGCGTCAGATGTTCGATACGCTCATGATCCATTCTGAAAGGAACAGGTGTACGGCGCCACCTGCTACCGTGCTTGATAACCGGGGCCGGGCTCTCTACGCTAAGGATCTTCAATACCTTGTTGATTTGCCCCAGCCTCAGATTGAGATGCTGCTGTAGCTGGAACACAGACAACTCATCGTGATCCTCCAGCACACCCAGGATAGCGTCCACGTCTCGCTCATCGGGAAAAGCACTGCGGCGGAAAAACTCGTGGATATCCTCGTCCTCCCTGCCTGACAGCAGCACCCCGAAGGCGGTATCGATCGCTCTTCCGGCACGACCCACTTGCTGGTAATAGGCCACAACAGAACCGGCCGCCTGATAATGAATCACAAAACCGAGATCGGGTTTGTCGTAGCCCATTCCCAGCGCGGTAGTCGCCACCAGCACTTTTATTTCATTACCCAGCAGCAGGTCTTCGAGGTGTTGCCGATACAGGTTGCTGTTCTCGAAGTCTTCATGGTCAACACTGCCATGGTAGGCGCGCGCCACAATCCCCTGTTGATTCAACCAGACAGCCACCTGTTCTGCATCGCGGATGGTCAACACATAGACGATACCGGTGCCTGGCAATTCTGGAATATGCTGCGCCATCCAGGCCAGCCGCGCCGCCTGGTCAAATAAACGGAGTGTTTGCAGCTCCAAGCTATCCCGCACCAGCGTCCCACGCTGTATTTCGATGTCACCGAGTTGCGTCTGAACATCCTGAATCACCCGGTTGTTGGCTGTGGCGGTGGTACCGAGGACTGGCATATTGGGTGGCATCTGTCGCAGTATGTTGGTCAAGCGTCGATAGTCAGGACGGAAGTCATGCCCCCAATCAGAAATACAGTGAACCTCATCCACGACGAACAGGCCAATACGATCGGCCACGGGCATCAGGACCTCCTCAACGAACGCCTCGTTGGACAGGCGTTCAGGCGAAATCAGCATGGCATCGACCTGATCGGCCAAAATGCTCTGACTGATCGCCGGCCAATTGTCCTGGTTTGTCGAATTGATGGTCTCCGCCCGGATGCCGAGGCGATTGGCTGCTTCAATCTGATTGCGCATCAGTGCCAGCAGGGGCGAAACAATGACTGTCGGCCCCGCACCGCGATCACGCAATATGCGCGTACTGATGAAATAGACAGAACTCTTTCCCCAGCCAGTGCGTTGCACCACCATCAGTTTCCGGCGGCGGTTGACCAGCGCGTCAATCGCTTCCCATTGGCCATCGCGAAAACGGGCGTTGGGATCATCGATAGCGATTTGTAGCAAAGATTCTGCTTCAGATCTGTTCATTCATTTTCCCAGAAGTTCCAAATTACCGTACATGCGCTCACTACCCTCACCTCTAAAACCTGGCCCCCCAGAAGGCTCAAAAGCTTCGTTTTCGTACGCATACACCGATTCCGAGCCGAGTTCCATTCCAGGCACTCTGCCGTGAACTGCTGCACGAAGGTATTTTCATTCAATATCATAATTCACACTATATCGACCTAGTCCAGACCTTCTAATACACGCCAAACCTTCCGATAAACACCGCCCTCACTTTCCCCAAGCGCTTGCTTCCAACTTAACTCATCCATGTTTCGTAAGCGTGTTCTTACATTCGTAAGAGGTTGGCCAAGTACATCGCTCATCGTACTGGAAAGCCCCGATGCCGCAGCTCTTGGTACTCCGAGCAACCGAAGTGCAATTGCCGCATCATCATTAACGCCGTAGTACACACGCGAAGGAAGATTGC
>DRJN01000058.1 GCA_011052165.1 Gammaproteobacteria bacterium | reverse complement strand
CGAACACTAGTGATTTTTCTTTGAAATTTGTTTAGACTCGAGACGAGAATGTTTCACAGTATTCCACCACAAAATCGTCTGAATTAAGAGAGAGAAATATGGAACAGGAACAAAGAGGTAAAATGAGTCCGTTGCCAGAGAACTTTCATAAGCGATTAAACACAGATCAATTACTCGCCTTAAGGCTGGTGGAGAACTACGGGTGGGGTATGAAGTTCGTGAGGCGACCGTCAAACCAGAAGCCAACCTTCGTGATCTTCAATAACAATACCCACCAATATGCTGTACTTGACGAAGATGGCACGCTCAACATAGAAACCGGCATAAAAATACGCAACTAATCATTTTCATAATCTGGTATGAAGAGAACAGCATCGTCGTACTTTCCGGACTTGTGCCCGCTATACAGTATGCACTTGTTAGGAACAATGCGTAGCAAGATTCAATGAGTATGCATGAGCTGATACAGCGAATATGCACGTTTCTAGCCGTATAAACCCGATATTCCGCTGGCCCGCTATCTTCGCTACATCGCTGTTGCTACTTTCAGGCTGCTTACAACAACAGGATGCTGAAGTACTGACGGAAATTCCATGGACACTGATTTCCCGACCGCTGGTTATGGATACACATACGCACACAAGCTTCTCCGATGGAAAATACTCAGTAGAGGAAGTGACACAGCTTGCCATCGACCATGGCTGCGAGGCGTTGGCAATTACTGACCATTCAGACCTGTCCGAAGGTGCAGCAACACCAGGCTATTTTTCATCCATCGATGCTGCACGAAAAAAGCATCCCGGGTTCTTTCTCTTTGGAGGTATTGAGTGGAACATTCCTCCCTACGAAGGGCGTGAGCATGTAACGGTGCTACTAGATCCCATGCTTGAAGCAACACTGCTTGGCACATTCAAACAGAAATTTGAGCAGGATACTGCGACTGCAGACCAGGGGCTGGAGTGGCTGGCCAACAAAACGGGCAAAGCGGACGACAGGGCTGTATTGATCTATAACCATCCAGCTCGCAAGGATGATGATCTCGATGAAAACATCCAGGACATCCTTAGGTGGCGGGAAAGCAATCTACAATTCATTGGTTTCGAGGGGGCACCCGGCCATCAGAGAAAAATACCGACAGGATCCTACAGGGGTCGCTTCCAGACCCGGGATCGCTGGGATCCTGTCACCGCAGAAATTGGCGGAGTCTGGGATCAGCTACTCGACCGGGGCTATAATATCTGGGCAGCATTGGCCAGCTCGGATTTTCATAATAAGGATACGGATTATGCACCCTGCGAATTCGCCAGGATTCATGTGTATCCGGAGGATCGTACGGCACGCGGCATTCTGGCCGGGCTGCGAGCCGGCTCCTTCTGGGCAGACCATGGCCGCATTCTGGACGATCTGTTATTCACGCTTTCTGTGCCCGGCCTGTCACTGCCAGTGACACCGGGTGAAGTGATCCGTGTTCATGCCAGTCTGCCTCTGCGGTTTACGGTGATATTGAAACGTGGTACAGGCGCGCTGGAGTCAAAACTGATTGTAGAACTCATCGGCAATGGCCGATCTGGCAAACCGGAACTTCTGTTCACGAAATCATTGCAACCGGGTCAAAACAGGGTAGACTGGACATTGACAGAGCTTGTAGCGGGATCTGACAGCAGCAGTGCATACTTCAGGGTGCGTATACGAAGGCCTGTCGAAGGTGGAGCAGATTTAATGGCATACACAAACGCTATTCGCGTTGTTACGCACTGAATGACCACATGTAAAGAAGCAATGAAACCTGGTCAACATGATTATTGTTACCATCAGATTCATATTGATGCTACACGTAATGCCACAGACGATTTCAATCCGTTTCATGATCAGAACAAAGTGGAACAGTTTCCGGCGATGTTCCCGGCTGCGTTGCTATCCTGTGCCCTGCTGGAAAAAGCCAAACAGGACAACTATGACTTTGAAAGCAACCCCGTTGTGTATACCAGTCATCATATTTCCGTTGACCGGAGGCTTCTGCAAAAGCTGAAAAGCAATGACCGGTTGCACCTGCTTGTGGCAGTCCCCAGGGCAGTGCCTGCTGGTAAAGGGCTGGGAAAGAAGGGATTTCCCCAGCAATTACATCGCTGTTTTGGTCTGTCGGCTGGAAATCGAATTCTTTTTCGTGCCGAAGCGGTTATGGCACCATTGAAGGCAATACTGCAGGATGCCGAAGCATAGCTTTACTCTACCGTAACAGATTTGGCCAGATTTCTTGGCTGATCAATCTCACAGCCACGCAGTCGTGCGATGTGATAGGCCAGCAACTGCTCAGCGATTACCACGGGGATGGGGGCAATGAACTCCTGACACTGTGGTATAAATATAACCTCGTCACAATGTGGCAAAATATCATCATCTCCTTCAGTAGCGATTGCTATCACAGGCGATTTCCGGGCCCGGCATTCCTGCATATTGGCAATCGTCTTGATCTTCCCCGTACTTTCAGGGACAGCGACAATGACGGGGACGTCCTCGGACAGAAGGGCTATAGGCCCATGTTTGAGTTCTGCCGCATGGTATCCTTCGGCATGAATATACGAAATCTCCTTGAGTTTTAGCGCGCCTTCAAGTACTGCCGGGTACATGTATCCTCGACCGATATAAAACGCATTTTCTATATTGGCAAATTTTTCTGCAATGGAAATTATTTTCTCTTCTTG
>DRJN01000057.1 GCA_011052165.1 Gammaproteobacteria bacterium | reverse complement strand
CGAACATGAAGTTTTCACCTGTATCTTCCTTGATACACGACATCGCATCATTGCCTGCGAGGAACTGTTCAGAGGCACCATCGACGGCTGCAGCGTACATCCTCGCGAAGTGGCCAAAGCCGCATTAGCACATAACGCCAGCGCGGTGATATTCACACACAATCACTTCCGGAGGTCGCAGAGTCCAGCGATGCTGACAGGCGCATTACCCGCAGATTGAAAGACGCGTTGTCCTTGCTGGGTATTCGGGTACTGGATCACCTGGTGGTAGGTGATCTCGACATTGTCAGCTTTGCGGAGCGGGGGCTTTTGTAGCCCCGCTCGGGGATTCCCACATACGGGAATCCCTGGCATTTGGGTGGTGACTAAGCCGGGCTGGGTTCTGCAGTGGGCGTTTAGGAGGAGGGCGTTCCGCTATACAGCGTTGGTTGATGCCGGGACGTAGATTGCGGGCGGCTCGATAAGCAAACACTCCACCGCTTCATCTATAGACAGTCGGCGAGCCGAGATTGATAATAACCACAACGCTTTCTCCCCAGAAAGTGTTTTAGGTCGCACTCTACCCCCTTTGAGTGCGGCCTTTTTTATGGGCCCCACGTCGGCGCGGCTTTTTTACGGTAGGATCTCCCCATGTGCGGGCGATACAATTTGATTATCGACGCTGAAGCTCTGATTGATTTCTTTGACATCGAGCATGCTGCGATAGAGGAATTTAGCCCGAGATACAATATTTCCCCTAGCCAGGACGTGCCCATCGTCCGGAACACTGGCAGTGGCCGGGTGTTGGTGTTGGCCCGGTGGGGTTTGGTGCCGCATTGGTCAAAAGAGGAGAAACCCACGTTCTCAACGATCAACGCCCGCGCGGATACCGTCGCAGATAAACCGACCTATCGAGATCCATTCAAACGCAAACGCTGCCTGGTTCCGTCAACAGGCTTCTACGAATGGAAGCGGGAGGACGACCAGAAAATACCGCACCATATCCGATTACCTGATGGCGAGCTGTTCGCCTTCGCCGGCCTCTGGGATCACTGGGATAAAGAGGGTGCTGGATTCGACAGCTATTCAATCATTGTGACCGGGGCAAATGAGACCATGCAGCCAATACACGATCGTATGCCGGTGATACTCAACCCGGCGCAGTACAATACCTGGCTTAACAACAAGCATTTCAACCGAGCACAGCTGGAATCCATGCTGGTGCCGTATGCCCGGACACTGAAGGTCAATCCAGTGAGTAGGTACGTCAACAATCCGAAGCATGATGATGCCGGCTGTGTAGCGCTGTAAGAAATATCTTACAGAAAAATCAGAAACCGCTTACAGACGCAGACCCGGTTGCGAGGTAAAGTCGCCCCGACCTTCGCGTCTGGTACCAAGTCGCCTATAAGGTCTGCAAAGCCGCCATTCTATTAGGGACTGGCGGCTTTGCTTTTTACGACTCTGGATAAACTGGCGGTGAAATTCCGCTGGTTTACTCACCTTTACATGGGTGCCAGCAATAATAAGTAAATTTGGTCTCTTTTAGCGCTAGGGGAAAATGAAGTCTTTGCTGATCAAGGTACCTGGCTCTATATCCAACCCTTTGGCAATCTTCTCCAATACCTTAAGCGTGATATTTCGCTCCGCGCGTTCGACCGCGCCAATATAGGTACGATGTAAACAGGAGCGCTCCGCGAGCTCTTCCTGTGAGAGTCCTTGCATAGCTCGTAAGACGCGTACCCGAATGGCTAACAGCCGTAGGGTAGGGGTTGTCACCGTTTCAGGGTTCTGGCGGTGAACTGGTAACGGCTTCGGCAGCCTCGATCAGTTCGGTCCGGCAACATTGACCGAAGGATGGGCTTGTATGCCGTTCCCGACCTGATTACCGTCAATCCGCGTGACGACGATTTTAATAATAATAGATGCGTTGATACTACCGGTGTCCGGGCAGCAGTTTTCGAAGATAGCGGGTTCCAATTGCACCAGTACGGACTGGCCTGGTTTTCGAGTGAGCATGGGCAAGTCCCTTTTACTCCATTCAGGAAGATTTCCATATGTGTACATCATCCTACTATAGGATTGTTCACATGTGAACCAAACGGACGATGTACCCTGGCTATGGATCTCGCTCAAAAACTCGCGGCAAACCTCAGAGCACGACGCGGCGCCAAAACCCAGGATGTGTTCGCCCGAAAACTGGGCATTAGCCGAGCGACCTTATCGAGGTTGGAGAGCGGTGCCCAGAATACGACCATTGCAACGTTAGAGCAGATCGCAAAATCGCTGCGGTGTGATGTTGGGGAGCTGCTTACCCCGCCCACGAAATAGCCGGGCAAGTTGCCGGAAGTCTTTCCCAATCCCGTTAAACGGGGTTAGCCCTGTCGGGTCAAACTCCCTGGCGCCCTTTTACATACGCACCCGGCCATCATAATTGTCGCCAAACCGGACAAAGTAATTGACGCGAGACAGTTAGACCTCTGAATGTCCCGGGCTGGTTGAATGTTCCCGGAATGTTTTCTACACTGTACCTAATGAGAACATTTCGAGAACATCGGCATGCTTACTGAAAGTCAGCATAAGGCTTTGATTTTCATCAGCCAGTTCCTTGTCCGCAAGGGCTATGCCCCGAGCCTGGCGGAGATCGGCGCCGCCCTGGGCATCTGCTCCCGCGGTACGGTGCACCGCCATGTGCAGGCCCTGGCCGAAGCCGGCCGCATTGAACTGGTACCGGGCCGCAAGCGCGGTATTCGTCTGCCGCCACCGGCGGATCCCGATGACAGCTGCAGCTTGCCGCTGGCGGGGCGCATCGCTGCCGGCCAGCCCATCGAGGCCATTCCCGATCAGGACCGTCTCAACCTCGCTGATTTTCTACTCGGCCCTGACCGCTTTGCCTTGCATGTGGTGGGCGACTCCATGGTTGAGGCCGGCATTCTCAATGGGGACACCGTGGTTATCGAAAGCCGCGACTACGCCCATAACGGCGAGATTGTCGTGGCCCTGATCGACGGCGAGGACGCCACTCTGAAACGCATCCAGCATTGCGCTAACAACCAGGTGGAACTGATCCCTGCCAATCGCACGATGCAAACCATGGTCTATCCCTCCGAGCGCGTTGCTATCCAGGGCGTCGTGGTCGGGCAATTACGCAGTTATCGCTAACAGCAGGTTTCGTTTTATGTCGGCAGTACCTTCTTCTCCCTGGGAATGTGCCATCATCCTGGTGGATATGAATGCTTTCTTCGCTTCCATCGAACAGCGTGACCAACCCGAGTGGCGCGGTCGCCCGGTGGCCATCACCAACGGCTTGCAAGGCACCTGCATCATTACCTGTTCCTATGAAGCCCGCGCCTTCGGTGTTCATACCGGTATGCGGTTGAAACAGGGACGCGCGTTGTGCCCCGATCTTATCCAGTGCCCGGCCGATCCCAAACGCTATGCCGCGACGTCCTCCGCCATCATGGCAGCACTACAGGACATCAGCCCGGATGTGGAAGTATTTTCCGTCGACGAGGCCTTCCTCGATGTCACCCGTTGCCAGCGTCTATCGGGTTCGCCCGAACGCATCGCCTGGCAGGTAAAACAAACCGTGTTTGAAGCTTCGGGCATTCTGTGTTCCGTGGGAGTGTCCGGTGACAAGACCACTGCCAAGTATGCCGCCAAGCTGCAGAAACCGAACGGCTTCACGGTGATTCCGCCGTGGGAAGCACAGCAGCGGCTGGCGCCAGTGCTGGTCACCGAGCTGTGCGGTATTGCCCAAGGCATCGGTACCTTTCTCGCGCAACATGGTGTGCACACCTGCGGCGACATGGCACGGTTGCCTATTAGTGTGCTGGCACGCCGCTTCGGCAACCCCGGCCGACGTATCTGGTACATGTGTCAGGGCCAGGACCCGGAGCCGGTGCATACCAACGTAGCGCCACCCAAGTCTATCGGACACGGCAAGGTGATGCCGCCGGATACGAGAAACAAGGCGGTGATCCTGACCTACCTGCTGCACATGAGTGAAAAGGTTGCCGCGCGGTTGCGTCGCCATAATCTGACAGCGAGCCGGTTCCTGATTGCCCTGCGTACCCGGGACGGCTGGATCGGCGACAAACTACGTACAGCACAACCCATCGATGATGGTGCCCTGATCATGGCGTTGTGTTATCAGATGTTGCAGCAGCACTGGTACGGCCTGGGTGTACACCAGGTGCAGGTAACGGCTCTGGACCCGCAACCGGCCCGGCAACAAGACGATCTGTTTGCAATACCATGCACACCCCGCAACGCATGCAATGCCGTCATGGACGACATCAATCAGCGCTTCGGTGAATTTGCGCTGGCGCCGGCGCGCCTGCTGCAACGTTCCAGCATGCCCAATGTCATCGCTCCGGCCTGGAAACCCTATGGCCACCGCCAGACGGTGTAACCATGTGCGGCGGCGTCTATTACACTCACCTCGGGCAGGATATCCGGGTCTACTTTCCCAACCCCAAAGCCATGCTGCCGGTTAAAACCAGGTCTGACACCGTGGAACTGCTGCCCTGGGGACGGCGCAAGGAACAGAAAGGTGTCTTGCCTCTCGGTGGTTGGGCGCGGCTGGACTCCATTTATGCCGGCCGCTGGGATCGCTGGTTTCCCGTACCCGTCAAACTACCCATCAAACACTTCATGGAAAAAGATCTGGAAGGGCACAGTCACTGGTACGATCTGACACCAGGGCAATGGATTCAGGGGCTGGTGGCCCGCAACGACCACGAACAGCGCGTCTACGTGGTTACCGTGGAGCCGGAACTGGCCGATGCGGTACATGACCGTTGGCCAAGATTGATCAGTGGCATCCGGAAGTCGGCCTGGGATTGAATGTGCTTCGCCGTCACCAACCCGGTACATCAGGTCTTGTCGGTTAGCTCTGCAATTGGGCGATGGCTGTTCTTCAAACTGGTGGTACTGGAAAACAGGCTGACCGGCAGACATGAAACCCTGCGGGCTCCTATCTTGAAAGTTGTTTCGATCAAGGTATTGGCGAATGACTCATTTGGGAAGCTGGCTGGTTTTCTTATAGATCAATGCCGCCTGGGTGCATCGTAGCGAATGGGTTCCAGTCTGATTAGCGTAAATTATTTATAGACGCGGTGATAGATACATCTTTATCTGCAGTCGTAACGGTGTACTTCAAAAGCGATTGTTTCATAGGTCGTCGACTATAACCCCTGAAAGTTAATCATAAATATTTTTTTGAACAAACTGCGGTAGCGAGTGTCTCAACGTTTGTGCCCGGGATATTGCACGGGCAGGGCGTTATAGAAATCGCAACTGCATATAGCGGGTACGCCAATAGCTTTACTAAACCCGTGCGAATGTCATAACATATGCGCAAGAGTTTTTTGATATGCCGTCCTTGAATTAGTAGTACATGCGTCTGTTGCGCATTTAGGGAAATAAAAAAAGAAAACATGGAGGAGAGTTTCAATGTCACTACGCGTGGCGTTCGTGTTCTGTTTATTAGTACCGTTTCTTACTCACGCTGAGCCAGGTAAGGGTATTAAATTCGGTTGGGCACCGTTTTTCAGTCCAAATCTTACGGTCGACGATCCAGACGGTTCTGCAGACTCATCACAAGAATTCGTTGCTTTATCCGTAGTTGCGATGTTTCCATTTGGGCGTGACAACCGTTGGGTGACAAATGTCACGAAATACGATTTCACGCTGGATGCTTCCACGAGTGACGTTGGTCAAGACGTTAAATCTATTACCGTTGCTGGATTCTATCAGCGGCGTTTACGCCTGAGTCGATATTTCAAACCGTGGGTCGGTCTCGGCCCGCAAATCGAGTTCAGCGATAAAACGGCTCGACATACGCTTGATTCTGATGGATTTCTCGCGCAAACCTTCTCCGATCAAGACGGCGTTGCTTATGCGGCAGGTTTCAACGTCTCCCACGAATGGCAACTCAGCGACCATATCGATGTAGGTGTGAACGCTGAGTATATGTTCTCAATCAGCGACGCCATCGAGGGTGGTTCGTTCGGGGCATTGTTGTTGTATCGACTCGATTGACAGGATTAGAACGACCGGCAGTGTAGTACACGGAGAGACATTACAAAAATAAGGTAGAGCAATGAATTATTTCACCCCGATAGTTATATTTTTGGTGTTAGTACTGACCGCCTGTGGTGGCTCCTCTGGCGGCGGTTCAACGTCAGGTTCGTTGCCGACGTCGCGGCCAGCGGGCACGGTGTCCGGGGTTGCTTTTGATGGTGTTGTCAGCGGCGGCACCGTCAGTATTTACGATTTCGGCAGTGGGTCGAAGGGCGCATCGCTCGGGTCCGGTCAGACGGGTAATGATGGGCAGTTCTCCATAGAGATTATAACGCCTGACAAACCCATACTCATCGAAGTAGAGGGCGGGGCGTACCTCGAAGAGGCGTCAGGCCTCCAGGTTCAGATTGACCCATCTAAAGATCAGAAACTATCAGCTGTTCAGCTGTATCAATCTGGCCAGCCGCTGATTGTCAATACGACGTTCTTCACTACATTGGCCACGGGTTTGGCGGAGTATTCGGTACAAGCAGAGGGTAGGTCGGCTGCTGATGCTATTCAGGCGGCAAATCAAGAAATCTCTGGGTGGGCGGGTTTTGATGTTATCAAGACATTACCCATCGACGTCACTGATCCGGTGAACAGGACTGCTGTACTTACAGATCAGCTGCGAGCCGGTCTGGTTGCGGCGGGTATTTCGGAACTGACCCGCCAGGTAAGCGTTGACGCTGGTCAGCCAGAGCACAGTACGTGGAACTCGATAGCGTTTATACAGACCGCTTATGACGACATCCGCGCAGATGGCGTGCTGAACGGCCTCGACGCAACGGGCATGATCAGCCTGGGGAGTACAGTCATTAATGCTGATACGTACCGTGCGACACTTGCGGAACGTATCCTTCAATTCGCCGAAGATTCACGAAACAGTACCGGCCTCGGTTTCAATGAGGCGCT
>DRJN01000056.1 GCA_011052165.1 Gammaproteobacteria bacterium | reverse complement strand
AACTACGAACCACCTTTGCCTGATGAAATTATGCGGCTGCCCGGCGTTTTTCAAGAGAGTTGTCGCCTAAAGTTTAAAATTATGCCGCCTTGTTTTCCTCAATTTCTGCCTTTTGCTTTTCCGGATTAAGGTGAACCTCTTTTATCGGGTTCCAATTTCTGATGTCACCACTCCAGCGCTCAGGATGCGCTGATTTTGCGTGTAGATATACCCGTTTGCGTTTAGCCAGTATTTGCACGTCTTCACCCGTATGGCGTTGCTCTGGCGTGACGAAGTTAATCGAGCTATGCAAATGCTCATGATTGTACCAATCAACAAATCCCCGTACCCAGGCACGCGCTGTTTGCATGTCTGCAAAAGCTTGTTCGGGATATTCAGGCCTGTATTTCAGCGTACGAAACAGCGATTCGGAATAAGGATTATCGTTGCTCACGCAAGGGCGGCTAAACGATGGAATAACACCCAGTTCCTGTAACGTAGCCAACATGGTCGCACCCTTCATGGGACTGCCATTGTCTGAATGTAACGTCACCTGATGACGTTTTATCCCTTCCCGCTGACAAATATCCGTCATTAGATCGGCAGCCCGTGCACTTGATTCTTCCGCATACACCTGCCAACCGACTATTTTGCGGCTGTAGATATCCAAAACCAAGTAAAGGTACAAAAATACCCCTTTAACCAGCGTGGGCAGGTAGGTGATATCCCAACTATAGATCTGGTTGGCGGCAATTGCGATTAACGCCCTGGGCTTCTTAATCTGTCTTGCCGGTTTCGATTTCTGCCGATGACTCAGCTGCTTCTGTGCTTTCAACACCCGGTAAAAACTGGATTCTGATGCAATATAAAGCCCTTCATCGGCTAGCCTGGGCACGATCTTGCTTGGCGGTAAATCGGCGTACTCCGGTTCATTGGCCACCTTAATGAGACGTTGGCGCTCCAACTCTGACAGTTTGTTTGCCGGTTCATGATGGGCGTCCAATCGGCCATCTTGCGCAGTATCGGGGCGACTCCAGCGTTGAAATGTTTTGGCGCTAATGCCCATGATTTCACAGGCTTGTGATTGCCTGGCACCGGATCCACACGCTTCATTAATGTGCTTAATGATATCCTTTCGTTCAGCACTCATCGTGAGTCGTCCTCGTCGGTTCCCCAGATCGCGTTGACTTTTTTTTGCAGCACTAATAATGCCGCTGTTTCAGCCAGGGCTTTGTCTTTTCGGTTTAGCTCTTTTTTTAATGCCTTATTTTCATTCCGCAGGCTTTTTATCTCAGATTGAACTTTTGCCTTGTTGTTCGCTACATGTTCACTCATAAAATCCTGCTTCCACTGCTTGATATGATGGGGGTAAAGCCCTTGCTCACGGCACAGTTCACTGGCTTTGCTTTCATCCAGGGATCCGCAGACCAGGACCATATTGAATTTCTCTTCCAAGCTCCAGTCTTGCGGTCTTTTCTCTCTCGACAGGTTGACTACACTCGGCATTTCATCCTCTGGAATAAATTCAAATTCCTGATTTCTTGATTTAACAACCCACTTTTGTAGTGTTGAATAACCCACACCCAAGGAACCAGCTATTTCTTCTACGCTTGTCCCTTCAACACGATTAAGTACCTTTTCTACCGCTTGTATTTTAAATGCTTGGCTGAATCTTGTTCCCATTCTTAGGGTCCTCTAACTGATAATTAGAGCCTGCTCAGTAAGTCAGAACGCTACCGTCTGATACAAAATACCATCGGCGGCCGTATGTGCCTGCCGATGACAGAATAACCTCTTCCCCACGCGCAACAGCGGTAACAAAATCACTGCAACGTACTTTTTAATCAGCGCAAAAAAGATCCTCAACAGGATCAGCAGGTTCATCACCAGGAAGATGCTATTGATCCATGCGGTGGAGGTGTCGGCACGCTTTGCTCGAATGTAGTTGAGCCGATAGCCGTTCTTTCCCTGACCAAACTTGCCTTCTATCGGAATGCGCTGCAGATAGTCCTCTCTTCGTTGTACCTTCAACCGTTTCAGTTCTTCCCGGTTCGCTTCCGTGACTTTCTTTGGCCTGCCCAACGGTTTGCCGGCAAAACGGATACCATGACCCTTGAGATAACGCCGGTTGTCTCGCGTACCGTAGACGGTGTCGCCCAGTACGACTTCCGGATAGACCCCATAGCGTACCCGGTAGGCCTCAACCTGAGATTGTAGATCACTCCCTTCGTGAAACGCATCCCAACGAAGATGATCCACCCGGGCCAGTCCCGCACCGGTCAGGCTGACACTAAGCTTTGAACCAAACTCGACCGGCTTGGCCTGCTTGCCGCGGACGATAGGACGCACATACGGTTGGCTGATGCTGACGATACGGTTATCACAGCGACGGCTCTTGTTCCGGTACATCTCCCACTGCTGTTCATAGACATGCTGGATCACCCAGTAACGGTATAGCAGCCAACGCGGTAAGGGCAGGGGTGTCCCTTGGGGCCAGTATTCCAGCAACCGCTCGATATGACCCAGGTTGCGACGCAGATACTGTAATTGCTGCTTGATCCCACGGCGTCTTACCTTCCCGGCAGGCCGCCTCTGCTTCACTATCGCCAGAAATGCCTTACGGGCCTTCTCACGGTACGTTCGCGGTTTCTTCTCCAGGTCCGTTTTCGGATAGAGAATGTCGATGATCTGTTCACTGAACTCCCGCGCCTCATTGAGCAGACTCAGGTCGGTGGGATAGCGAATCGCCTGCGGGGCGACCGTGGCATCCAGGATTAGCTTGCCCTGGTGTTCCGGCTCATCTTTCTGGCGCCTGCCTGCGGAACCCGAGGGGGGACCGCTATCGTGGTCTTTCGGCTTTGGCCTTTGTTTCACCTTTGCGCCTTCCACCGCATCGATGATGGCGCCATGAAAGACCTCGAAGACCGACTGTCCCATTCGCTTGCGGATCTCAACAAATAACGAGGGCGCAAACGGTGCAGTCATCTGGTAACCCGGCAACCCCACAAAGTACTGAAGGTAGGGGTTCTCCTGAATCTGCGCTACGGTCTCTCTATCGGACAGGCAGAGCTTGTGCTTGAGAATCACCGCGCCAATGACAATTTGGGCATCTTTTGTCGGACGACCCTGTGCGTCAGACAGACTTTGATAGTAACCCTCTGCCAATTCATCCCAGGGAATGCACTCGCGCATCTTTACCCAACGGTTGTTTTCATCCAGGGCCGTCTGAAAGGGCCAGTCAAATTCGGAAAGGGGAAGTTGTTTATGACTGCGACAACGGATCATAGGTGCACCATTTTGGGTGGGTTTGGCTTGTTTTTCGTGCACCATTATACCTGAAATAAGCCATTTATGATAATAATATCAATGGGTTATGCTTTTTTAGCAGGCTCTAATTATATCAGTTAGTTGCGGGGTGTCTCTTCGTTATTTTCAAATTTAAACACACTTTATGAAACCCCTACTTTATGCATTTT
>DRJN01000055.1 GCA_011052165.1 Gammaproteobacteria bacterium | reverse complement strand
GGCATGATCCAGTTGCGCCTGTCCGGCGCACAGAAAATTGCGCAGGGACTGACGACGGTGGAAGAAGTGATGAAAGTGGTCCCGGCGGAAACCGAACTTTAATAAAATGATCCATACAAGGTTGTTATATTTTAAAAGAAAAGAGTTTTGTAGCTAATATTATTTCTTAGCTCAGTCCATGGACTTGAATTACCATCTTCAAAATGACCCTGTACGATTCCTGAAAGCATGTCAGAGAATTGAACATTTAGACTGGAGGCACTATCTAAAGGTGTTGTTGTGAGGCTTGTTTTTGCCCTCATCTCAAACCAAAGTTGAGTTTGTAAATAATCATGAAGGCTGTTTCCGCTTTCTACTTTTATGCTTCTTGGGTCGGGAACGAATGTTACAGTTTCATGTTTACTCATTTCATTGAGCAATGACAAACCAATCATGTAATTATAAAGTTTGTTGGCGTCTTTTCTTATATGTGGTTGAACATTTTGTTTTTTGACTGTAATAGATAAATATTTAATGTCATCAGGGTAGTTAACCCGAAGTTCATGTGCTTTCTTTGCAAAAAATACACGTTCTTCCAAAGCCATATCAGCCCACTTTTTCTCAACATTTGTAGGCCAATTGAACTTTGTGTATAGTTTCTTTACAAGACGCTTTGGCCGGTGTTTATTGGGTGGAGACACAGCAAGACTAGCAATTGTAAGGTGGCGACTCGATCCTCCGTTACGGTAAGGAGCAGTGAATTTCCAGCCAAGATCACCACTTTCATCCAGGTATATTATCATTAACTCGTTGATTTTTGGGCAAAAAAAAGCGTGACCCCTAGATCCGACGTCTTCAAAAAACGCTTACGATACACCAAGTGCGTCGCGGATAGCCCAGGATTTACTCACGCATACGAAGTATAGCGATTAGTAGATGCAAATATCAAGAAAAATATAATGATTTTCCTCTGGACTTCGCGCTTCGCTCTGTGCCTACTCTTAATTAAACTCTCGGTTGGGCGTCGTTTTACTCAGCTCAACCTACCGGTTTTAACGTGTATCGTGGAAACCCATCATTGCACAGCGTCAGGCCGTGCGACTCTGTGGCGTATGGCGCTCAATTTGCATCAGCAGTTCGGCGGCATTGAAGGGCTGGATGATGAAATCGGTCGCACCGGCTTCGAGACCGGATTTCACGAAGTCCATTTCCGCCTGTTCCGCCAGTAGCAGAATGGGTGTGCTGCGCCAGGTGGGCAGACCCCGTATGGTGTGAATAATGCTGTAGTCATGTTGTTGCAAAAAATTGACGTCGAGGAACACGGCACTGACCGGCGTCATGGCCTGAATCATCTCATGGGTGGCGTCACAACTTACCGAGGTGATCACCTCGAAGCCTTCGCGCGTGAGCATGTAATTCAGGAGATAGGCGGTATGTGCGTCCTGCTCAATGACGAGCAGGGTTTTCGGTGCATGTTCTATAGGCATTCAACGACTTACCCCGGGCTGGAAAAACAACTATTTATCTGGTGTTATTCATCGGCGCAGGTCACGAGCGGCTTTAGATAAATACCTGCTTCTGCTGGCTTGACATCTAAAAATGTGATGCTCATTGACGTTTCCACCAATCAGGTTTCCACTATGGTTTACAGGGCTTCCCATCTTGATGACAATGGGCCGACAGTGACAGTCCAGGCAAAGGGTTGAATAATGAAACAAATAACAGAGAATCAGGATAGCGGGATCTACCACGCGCCCTGGGAAAAATCGTTCGAGAAGGTGATTACTCCTTTCGAGGAATTCATTCACCGCGAGACCACCAGCGGCATGCTGCTCATGGGTACGGCGATTCTGGCGCTGGTGCTGGCTAACAGTGCGCTGGCCGGTTTTTATTCGCACACCCTGCACATACCGGTGAGCATCAGTGTTGGCGGCTGGAGTCTGGAGAAAACGTTGCATCACTGGGTCAACGACGGCCTGATGACGCTGTTTTTTTTCGTCGTCGGACTGGAACTCAAGCGGGAAATACTGGTGGGGGAACTGGCTGACTGGCGCAAGGCTGCCCTGCCGATGATCGCCGCTATCGGGGGTATGCTGGCGCCGGCACTGATTTATCTGGCTTTCAACCCGGATGGCGCTGCGGCGCACGGCTGGGGCATTCCCATGGCCACGGATATCGCCTTCGCCATCGGTGCACTGGTGCTGTTGGCACGGCGGGTGCCCAGGGCACTGATCACCTTTCTGGTCGCCCTGGCGATTGTCGATGACCTGGGCGCCGTGGCGGTGATCGCTATTTTCTATACCGAGACACTGGTTTATGACGCGCTGTGGATTGCGCTGGCCCTGTTCGGTGTACTGATTATTTTTAATCGGGTCGGTATTCGAAGGATCTCCCCTTATGCCATCGTCTCGGTATTTCTCTGGTATTTTTTGCTCAAGTCCGGCGTGCATGCCACCATTGCCGGCGTGCTGGGCGCATTTACGGTTCCGGCTATTCCGAAATATGATCCACAGCGCTTCAGTCGGCAGGTAAAAAATCTCATGAACCGATTTGATAAAAGTTATGAATCGGACAAGAGCATCATGAACAATGTGGAAATGCGGTCAGTGGTGCAGACGCTGGAAAATAGTATCCTCAGAGTGGGAGCGCCCCTGCAAAGGCTGGAGCATGCCTGGCATTTGCCGGTTGCATTCCTGGTCGTTCCTGTTTTTGCACTGTTCAATGCCGGTATTCCCCTGCAACTGGACTCGCTCGGCGAGACCTTGAGCAATCCGGTTACCCTGGGTATTGGCGTGGGGTTGATTGGGGGTAAATTTATCGGTATCACTCTGAGCAGCTGGGTCGCTATAAAGCTGGGCATCGCAGAACTGCCCCCCGAGATCCGCTTTACACAGATCGCCGGTGTTTCCCTTCTCGCCGGCATTGGTTTTACGATGGCGATTTTTATTGCCGACCTGGGTTTTGCCGCCCAGCCTGACTATCTTCTGATGGCCAAGACCGG
>DRJN01000054.1 GCA_011052165.1 Gammaproteobacteria bacterium | reverse complement strand
TCCCCAACAGCCGTATTGAGCGTTGAAAAATGTTCGATATCATCGTCTGGAAAATCATCATACTCACCAGCCGTAGCAAGATCGGCCTCTTTCCGGGTGGCGGAAAAACGGCTGCCAAGCTGTTTCAATATTTTTTCCAGTTGCGGAAATTTCAAGCTGTCATCATCCTGTTTGATTTGATACCAGAAATACATGCCGGCGATAAATACCGATCCCAATACCAGCAGAATAAGTCGAAGCGAATCCATTTCGCGGTTTAGCCTCCACATTGAAAACAGAAAGGGCCGGCGTCATTTGATTTTGATGGGCGATGGGTTTCACTGCCGTTCTACCCATCCTACACGAGCATGAACCCGTAGGATGATTTTGATGGGTTTCACTTTGTTCTCCCCATCCTACATTAATATTAAAAGCCCGTAGGATGGGTAGAGCGATAGCGAAACCCATCATCCCTTACACCGCCGCCAGTTCCACTGCCTCATCCACGTCCACGGCCACCAGACGTGATACGCCCGGTTCATGCATGGTGATACCGGTCAGTTGCTGCGCCACTTCCATGGTCACTTTATTATGCGTGATGAAAATAAACTGGGTCTGCTTCGACATATCCTTCAGCATATCGCAGTAACGCGAGACATTGGCGTCATCCAGCGGCGCATCCACCTCGTCCAGTATACAGAAGGGTGCGGGATTGAGTTCAAAAATCGAAAACACCAGCACCACTGCCGCCATCGCCTTTTCACCGCCGGAGAGCTGGTGAATAGTGCTATTACGCTTGCCCGGCGGACGCGCCATCAGCGTCACGCCGGTGTCGAGCAAATCATCCCCGGTCAGTTCAAGATAGGCGTGGCCACCGCCAAACAGACGCGGAAACAGGCGTTTGATGCCCGCATTAACCTTGTCGAAGGTTTCCTTGAAACGGGTCCGCGTTTCCTTGTCGATCTTGTGAATGGCGGTCTCCAGCGTCACCAGCGCTTCGCTAAGATCCTTATCCTGTGCATCCAGGTATTGCTTGCGTTCAGATTGCTGTTCAAATTCTTCAATGGCCGCCAGATTGATGGGGCCAAGGCGGGAAATCTTCTGCGCCAGCGCCTCAACATTGTCCTGCCACTGCGCCTCAGCAGCCTCTTCCGGCATCTCTTCCTGTAATTGCATCAGGTTAAAACCAGACTCGCCAATCTGCTCTTCCAGCGTCTGCCGGCGCACTTTGATCCCCTGCATGCCGATGCGAATTTCTTCCAGTACCTGGCGGACGGCTTCCACGGCCTGTTCGGCCTGGGTACGCGCATCTTCCCGTTGCCGCAGTTCATGTTCGATATTTTCGACCATGGCGCGGGCCTCCTGCATCTCGCTTTCCACCCCTACCCGACGGTCGAGCAACTGTTCCAGCTCGGCCGCCGCGTCTGCCAGTGGCGCTTCAGCCTCACTCAAGGCCGCCTGCAATTCTTCACCACGGGTGGACAGATGGGAAATCTGACTCTGCACTCGTTGAAGCGCCTGTTCGGTAGAATTCAGTTCCGTGCGCAGAGTCTGGGCACGGATCTTGATTTCCTGCGCCACATCCCGATCATCCTGCGCCTTGCTGCGCTCCTGGTGTAAGGTCTTCTGCCGCTGATCACGCTCTGCAATCAGCCCGGCGCGCTGGTTCTCCAGCCCGGTGATGCGATCCAGCGCCGTCTGAAGACGCCCACGCGCCGTCTCCAGTTCCCTATTGTCGGCTTCAACTTCTTCATGAGCTTCCTGCATTTCCTGCTGCAGATTGTCCTGGCGGGATTTGATCTGCTCGATGCGGGCGGTGCGAGCACTGAGCACGGAACGGCTGTCAGCCAGCGCACGGTTGGTCTGGTTGAATTCGGTCTGGGCGCGGTCACGACTGTATTCCACTTCCTGTAGTTTTTCGCGTTCCGTCTCAAGTTGCGTCTGCAGGTTCTGAACAATCTGCTGCTGCGCCTCAATATCGACCACCAGGGTTTTAATCTCATGCTCACGATGTAAGACCCCGGCCTTCTCGTCGGTATCACGCACCACCCGCAACCAGTTAGCGCCCAGCCAGATCCCGTCCTGGGTTACGACGGATTCGCCATCAACAAGCCGGCTGCGCAGGCTCAATGCGTCATTCAGCGTTTCTGCGGCATAAATACCACCCAGCAGAGGCGCCAGCGGCCAGGGCGCCGAGACTCTGTCCATCAACGGTGTCGCCTTGTTATGTTCAGCGCTCGTCACGCTGGCGGAAATATCGAACAGGTTCAGACTCCCCTCTTTCAGCTCATCCATCACCGATACCAGGGGGTCCACCCCGGAGACACAGACCGCTTCAAGATGGGAACCCAGGACGCATTCCACCGCCGCTTCCCAGCCTGGGGTTACCTTTAGTTCTTCCGCCAGGCGGGGCGCATCCTGCAGTTGCTGCCCCTGCAACCATTCACTGACGGCGCCTTCTTCCTTACCCAGGGCAGCCTGCTGCAACGCTTCCAGCGAGACGTGACGCGCACGCAGATTCTGTAATTGACTGCGCGCCTGATCCAGGCGGCTGTTCAGTGAGTGGCCTGACTCGCGCAATTCGCGGATCTGCTGCTGCTTTTCGCTCAACAGGGCCTGTTGCTGCTGCACCCTGGCTTCTATCTCAGTCTGTTGCTGCTGCAATTGTTCCACTTCCTGTTGCAACTGCTCTGGTGACTGCTGCCCCAGTTCCTGCTGTATTTTTTCCAGGCGCTGCTGCAAACGCGCGAGATTCTGCTCCAGATGCCTGATCCGGGTGCGTTCCACTTCAGCCTGTTGCGCCGGCTCGGCAGCCTGCTGATTGAAAGCCTCCCACTGAGCCTGCCAGCTTTGCATTGCCTCTTCGGCCTCGGCCAGAAGCTGTGCGGAAAGCGTTTTACTTTCCTCGACCTGTTGCAGTTGCGGTTCCAGTTGCGTCAGTTGCGCCTGTATTTCTTCAATCCGTTTGCTGTCCGCCGCCTGATGAGCCTGTGCTTCCTGGCCGTCTTTTTCCAGTTGCGCCAAATCCTGCTGCTGCTGCCGGCGGCGTTCTTTCGCGTGCTGCACCGTTTGCTCCAGCCGGGCGATGTCGGCGCCCACACTATAGAAACGGCTTTGTATTTTGTTGAAGTCGTCGTTCCTTTCGCTGTGCAGGCTACGCTGCTTTTCGATCTCGGCTTCCGTATTACGCTGCCTGGCAATGGCCGATTCCTGCTCGACTTCCTGCTCACGGATGCGGTTTTCCGCCATTTCGGCCTGTTCATTCAGCGCCATCCAGCGCAGGGCCTGCAACTGCGCCTTCATCAGACGTTCTTCTTCGCGCAGCACTTTGTAGCGTTCCGCCGTGCGCGCCTGGCGCTGGAGACGATTCAGCTGCTTACCCAGTTCTTCGCGCAGATCGTTGAGCCGGTCCAGATTTTCACGCGTGTGGCGCATGCGGCTCTCGGTCTCACGACGGCGTTCCCTGTATTTGGAAATTCCGGCGGCTTCTTCCAGGAATATCCGCATGTCTTCCGGTTTGGACTCAATGATGCGTGAAATCGTACCCTGTTCGATGATGGAGTAGCTGCGTGGCCCCAGCCCGGTACCCAGAAATATGTCGGTAATATCACGGCGGCGGCAGCGGCTGCCATTAAGATGATAGACCGACTGGCCATCCCGGGTCACCGTGCGCTTAATGGCGATTTCATTGTACTGGGCATATTGGCCGCCCACGGCTGTGTCCGTATTGTCGAACACCAGTTCCACTGTGGCCTGACCCACCGGTTTGCGGCTGGAAGAACCATTGAAAATGACATCGGCCATGGAATCGCCGCGCAGGTTCTTGGCGGAAGATTCCCCCATCACCCAACGCACCGCATCAATAATATTGGACTTGCCGGAGCCATTGGGACCGACTATGCCAATCAGCCGACTGGGTAGGGGGACGGTCGTCGGGTCGACGAAAGACTTGAATCCCGAGAGTTTTAGTTTGGTGAGTTGCATCGGGGAAAGATACAGGAACCAAGATACAAAATTCAAGAAGAAAGATAAACGCTTTTCCCTTGTACCTCGACCCTCGTATCTTGTATCTTAGCGCCCATGCCGGATCTGCCCAGTAAAACGCTCGAAACCTTTGATAATCCGATGCCGGAGCGGGATTACGTCATCTACATCGATATGCCTGAATTTACCTGCCTGTGTCCGAAAACCGGCCAGCCGGACTTCGCCACCCTGCACCTGGAATACGTGCCGGACCAGGCCTGCGTGGAACTCAAGGCGCTGAAACGCTACATCTGGGCCTATCGTGAGGAAGGCGCCTTTCACGAGAAAGTCACCAACACTATTCTTGACGATCTGGTCACGGCCTGTGCGCCCCGCTTCATGCGTCTGACAGCAAAATTCAATGTTCGCGGCGGTATTTACACCCGCGTAGTGGTCGAACACCGCCAGCCCGGCTGGGTCGCCGCCGAGGTCGTCCAGCTACCTTGAACGCCGCTCTTTTCCTTGGTCTTGATATCGGGACTTCCGGCTGCCGGGTCATTGCCATCGATGCCTCAGGCACGCCTGTTGCCCAGCACGGTGTGTCATTGCCTGCTCCGATACAGCGGGATAAAACTATCGAACAGGATGCTGAAATCTGGTGGCAGGCTGTTGTTCAGGTGCTCACCCGGCTATTCGCTAAAATTGATCCCGGCCAAATCAAAGCCATCAGCAGTGACGCCACCTCGGGTACTGTTCTGCTCTGCGACTGTGATGGTCAACCCCTGCATCCGGCACTGATGTATAACGATACCCGCGCCTTTGCTGAAGCCGCCCGCATCCGGAAAATTGCCCCTCACGGGGCAGCCGCCGTCACCTCGGCCAGTTCCGGACTGGCCAAACTGCTCTGGCTGCAAAAACAGAACTTCAGTCACCAGGCTCGTTACTTTCTGCATCAGGCCGACTGGATTGCCGCCAAACTCAGCGATCGTTTCGGCTTCAGCGATGTCAACAACAGTCTGAAAAGCGGCTACGACGTACAAAATCAGTGCTGGCCTGACTGGCTGGATGCGCTGAAGGTGAAGCGTGACTGGCTGCCCAGAGTCAGCCCCCCCGGTAGTCCGCTGGCACCGGTTAGTGCCGATATGACTCAATATTTTGGTTTAAACAAGGACTGTCTGATGGTAACCGGTACCACCGATAGCACCGCCGCGTTTCTCGCTACCGGCGCCCGTCAGCCGGGTGACGCGGTCACCACGCTGGGTTCGACCCTGGTACTGAAAATTATTAGCCAACAGCCGGTCGCTGTAGCGGAATACGGTATTTACAGCCAGCCTCTGCCTGATCTGAGTCCCTCGCCTAACAGTGAACTTCGCTGGCTTTGTGGCGGCGCATCCAACAGCGGGGGCGCCGTGCTACGCCAGTATTTCAGCGATGCTCAGATGGCCGACATGCAGGCCCGGCTCGATCCCGATCGCCCAACCGGACTGGACTACTACCCTCTACCGCGCCGTGGCGAACGTTTTCCCATCAATGATCCCGATCTGGCGCCCAGGTTAACGCCGCGCCCCGAAGATGATGTGCAATTTTTCCAGGGTGTGCTGGAAGCGCTGGCGCGTATCGAAAAAACCGGCTATGACAGGCTCCAGCAGGCTGGTGCTCCAAAACCCACCTGCGTCCACACCAGCGGCGGCGGCAGTCAAAATTCAGCCTGGCGTAAAATCAGGGAACAATTGATGCAGATCCCGGTACTAACGGCTACACAAACCGAGGCGGCTTATGGCGCCGCTCTGCTGGCTAAACGGGGCTGGCACAACACACAATGATTGATGGGTTTCGCTTTGCTCTACCCATCCTACCTCTCGCTTGTACCTCTTGCGGTATGGGTAGAGCGAAGCGAAACTCTAACATAGCGGTTCCAGATACCCGTACACTTTAGGAATGGCCGTTCGTCCTAAAGGAATAGCCGTTCATAAGGAATAGCCGTTCGTCCTGAGCTTGTCGAAGGACTCAGGACTTCACCACGAACGTGGAAATTCATACGTGACCAGGTATTTGAAACGCTTATTTAGCTCTCGTTTGTGCCCCTTGCAGGATGGGTAGAGCGAAGCGCGAAGTCCAGAGGAAAACCCGTCATTTACTGACAACAGCACACAATGGAAACACCGTCATGATAAGTAACCCCCTGTCCGGCGCCGCCTATGTGGCGAAAGGCCTGCGACTGATCAACAGGCCGAGCATCCGGCCTTTTGTGATCATTCCTCTTTTGATCAACAGTCTGCTGTTTGCCGCCTTGATCTGGTTTCTCGGCAACGAATTTTCCAACCTGCTGGACAGCTGGTTGCCTG
>DRJN01000053.1 GCA_011052165.1 Gammaproteobacteria bacterium | reverse complement strand
TTTTCTGTGCATTTTGCAGAAAATTATTTCGTGAAGGTACTTATACCCCTCAAGGGGGTACTGAACAGAGTCTTGTGGTTTATCCAGGTTAGGGAGGGAGGGATTAAACGTCGTATTTTTATCTGTATCAATCAGGCCGCAAGCGGTACATGGCTAATGCATTTTTTAGAGCAGACTCGATAGCAGGCTTCACAGCCAATACAGTCCATGATATTTTTCAACGACATGACCATTGAAGTATCATCCGAGAATTCGTCATCATCATCGTAGAAGTCGTCATCTTCAAAATCATCTTCATTATCATCAATCAGGGCTTCATCGCGTTCTATCAATTCAAACACATCTCGTGAACATACCTTAAAACAACGTCCGCAGCCGATACATTCACCCTGATTTATTTCACTGATAAATGCAGGCGTCCATTCATCGCCACCCCGGGTCAGGCCGGTTAAATTCGCCATCATTATTACCCTAATTATAGTTTTATTAATCGTTGCATAAGTATTTTCATGTATTTTATCCCCTCACCCCCACCCTCTCCCAGAGGGAGAGGGGGCTATGATGCAAATACTTATGCAACGATTAATAATTCACGGATTATTTAGCTTGTCACAAACCGGCAGATAAACAACTACATACCTGCCGCAGCACTGTGTTTAGAAATAATTTCCAATGCTATGGATAAAACCTTGTCGACCTCGTCTTTCATTTTTGACAAATTCTGAAAACCAAAGCGGTGTACATCCCGCAAGTTTCTGTCCAAAACCACCAGTTTGCCGACGATGATAATAACGCGGCCAAAACCTTCATAGGTAATATTGAGTACGGGTGAGGCCATTAAACCGCATTCCTTTTCAATCATGGCGGCTATGGCGTTGTAGAAGGCTTTTATTCGACTGATGATAACCTCATCAGGATCTCCGATTATCGGAATTTCCCGTTTCATTTCTTTCGTCAGAATAAAGGGTTCCAGGATTTTAGCCGGCGTCCAGTTATCATAGGTACCATAGGTATCCACTGCCCGCATTTGCCTGATCATTTCTTTGACAAAATCCGATTCAAGAACCGGATCATTCTCCTCAATCAATACTGCGACATCTGCCATTGTTAATTCCTCATATATTTTAGAATAACTATCAAATCCAAAAACGGCTGCTCAAAAAACCGAAAGATCTCATTCATCCCAGCCTTCTGCTTCCATATCATCAAACCGGCCTGGATCGGCCGCCTTTTGTTTTTGCATGGCTCGCGCCAACCAGATACCGGGGCCAATGATCAACTCATTCTGAAGCGCCTCGATAATATTAGTGATCGGCGTTCCAGCGGCGACCTTGACCGGCTGTATATTCCTGGCCTTGAGCTGGGCAATGGCCGAGGCTCCCATGGCCTGACTATAAACAGCAATACACTCTTCCAGTGCATTGAGCTTGGCCAACAGTTTATCTTCATTGCCATCCTGTTCCATTTCACCAAACTGAACAACTTCGTATAACCTGCTCTTGTTCTGATCAAACGCATAAATAGAGAAGCTTGATGCCGAACCAAAGTGCTGGTTGACGGTTTCCATATCGGTAGTTGCAAAAGCCAGCTTCAACTCTGGCTCTATAGAATCCTTGTTTGCTTGCTGATTAGACGCAGGATCAACTATGCTTAATCGACGTTTTACCGGCATGATTCATCACTGTCCGTCAGCTTTTGTGAATAAATAGAATGATAGGGATGGACCTCTCCACGCGGGTTTTCCAGTAACATATTAGCCAGCTCGAACAGAGTTTGCCGACTGCCCTGATACGCTATCCAGCTCCGCTGATAGCCTCCCAACTGATCATATTGCGGGAAGCCGGCCCGCAACAAGGGCAGGCCCAGTCGTTTGGATGACTCCAGCGCGTGCGAATTACTGATCATAATTTGTGCATTTTCATTGCGCGCCCGTATTTCCAGTTCTTCCAGATCACCCAGCTTTACTTCAACTGCTTTAACCTGTTTCAATATCGGTGCATGGGCGGGAGCTACGGCAGCGACCAGTTCAGCACCCATGCCTTCCAGCAGGTGCGAGAAGCCATTAAGAAGATCCGGATCCAGTGCTATCGCCACCTTCGCCATTCCAAACATAAAGTGTGTATCCAGCATGGCATCCTGCAGTTGCGCGCGCTGCCGTTCCAGCTTGCGTGGAACCGGTTTGCCTGAAATATCGGACAGGATTTTGATGAAGGCATCGGTTGCCTCCAGCCCCATCAAATGATCAAAACGGTAATCAGGAAGGCCCGTTCTCGCATGAAGCGTGTCAGCGGCTTTGTACATCGACGCGCCGATGATGATGCTGGCAATAGATTCAGACAGATGCGCTAATTCCGATACCGCCGTACCGCCAATACTGAGGGGACTGAAATCCTGATCGGTTAAATGACCATCGAGAGAATCCGACAGATCGGGAATCACAACAGGCTGAAGTCCGAACAGTTCAATGATGTCCTTCAGGCTTTCGATATCCCCCGGCGTCAGAAAAGAACCGACGATCACATTGACCTGCTGCGAACTCTGTTCTGATCCGGATGCCGGTTTATCCGGTACCAGGGTCTCAATCAGCGCCTGGGTCGCCGCCGCGAAGCCTGTTTCCATGCAGCCGCTGTAATCAGGCGTCGATACGGGAACCACCGGGATGGGGGCATACTGCGGGTATTTTTCGCGGAACTGATGTATGGCCATCGGCACATCACAACCCTGGGTTTCTGACAGCCCGGTGGTCGGTACGCCGATCAATTCCGGCGTAGATTTTTCGCAAATGGTTTTCAGACCTTCAATAATATTGTCGTCAGCTCCCATAATGGTACTGACCTGCTCCATGGCACTGGTTTGCAGCGGGATCGGCTCACGAAAATGGCGAACGAAAAAAATCTTTCCAAACGCCGTACAGCCCTGTGAGCCGTGCAACATGGGAATGGCTTTTTGAAATCCAAGAAAGGCCAGTGCTGCCCCCATACTCTGGCTGGACTTGAGGGGATTAACCGACAGCGCTTTTTTACGTTTGCTAATACAAGCTATATTGCGAGGCTTTGAGCCTTGCTCCGAACAGCCTGTGGCCAGGCCGACAGCATCCCAGGGGGCGGACCGGCGAACGGCCTGCCACACTGGGCTTTCCAGGGTCAACGCCATTTGTCGCGCCAGTTCAAGCATGCCTTCATAGCCGGCATAGCCAAATTCACGCTCCTGATTGATATCAAGAAAAGGCAGTTTCGCCTTCAGTGCCGTATACATATTGCGGCCACCGGCAATGAGAATATCGACATTCTGTTCACGCACCAGATCCAGTAATGCGCGTGGATTGCCATCATCCAGCATGCGAACATCATCACCCATCAGTTGCCGGATTCGCGCCTTGTCTTCTTCGGTTGATTTTTTGGTCCCGGTGGCCACCACATGCATACCGAGATCCTGTAATGCAGAGATCACCGACCAGGACTTAACCCCGCCGGTATAAAGCAATACCCGCTTGCCGCGCAAGCGTTGCCGCCAGGGTTCCAGCAGCTTGTGAATACGCGCTTCTTCGCGGGCAATCAGTGTTTCAGTTCGTTTGTTTAAATCAGGATCATCCATGTGATGCGCGAAATCCCGCAGCGCCTGTGACACGTCGGCCACGCCATAGAAGCTCCCCTCGAACCAGGGCGTGCCAAAAGCTTCCTGCAATTTTCGGGCAACATTGATCATCGCCTTGGAGCACACCATCATGTTGACTTCGGCGCGGTGCATGGTTTGCACTTCCCGATAGCGCGCATCGCCTGACAGGGTGCATAAAACCCTCAGTCCCAACTCATCCAGCAGGGGAAGCACATGCCAGAATTCACCGGCAATGTTGTATTCGCCGACCAGGTTAATATCGTGAATTTTATAATCACGCTCGGCGGCACTCGCAGGCAGCGGATCCGGTTCCCGCGTACCCACCACATATTTCACCATCGTTTCACCGGCAATACGATTGCCGAGGTTTTTAGTGCCATAAAACCCGGCGGCATCAACAGGTATCACGGGCACCTGCCAGCGTTCTTCTGCGGCCCGGCACACCGCTTCAATATCATCGCCCATTAGCGCGGGAACACAGGTGTTATGCACGAACACCGCAGCAGGATGATAAGAATCAATCGCCTGCTTGATAGAATGAAACAGGCGCTTCTCGCCGCGCCCCATAATCACATCCTGCTCAGTCAGATCCGTCGTCATGCCAACCTTGTACAGCGCCGGCCCCGACGAACGTGCACCACGGTTATCCCAGGAAGATCCGGCACAGGCAATCGAGCCGTGAACGATATGGGCTACATCGGCTATCGGCAGTAGTGCGATTTGTGCACCGTCAAAGGCGCAGCCCCCCGCCGTGGCCCCAGGTAGGGGACGCGCACAACCGGATTTGGATTTCCGGTTGTGTGCACAGGCGGGTTCATCGAGAAGGGCGGCTATATCTTTTGCTTTCATATTGCACCTGAGAAATCACTTGGCTTTAGCTTTGCAAGGTAAGTGCCAAGTGCTAAGCAACTGTTTTCAATAAGGAAGCAAGCATGAGGGTTTGTCGTAAATGCGACAAAGAAAAAGGGGGCTCCAAGCTCTGTGGTATGACGCACAATCAGTCTTCTGGATGGGGATTCAAATGCTATACGGATCTTCACACCACAACTTAATAATCTCGATGTCCCGCTTTGGTAAATAATCGAAACCGGCGGAATGATCTTCCATCACCGACCAGGCGATTTCATGTTTAATCCCAGGCGTGGTCAGCATAAAGAAGTACCAGGCCATAGGGTACCCCGCCTGACGATCGATATCACGAATGAGGTTCGCCAGACCGGCTCCGCGTTGAATCAGAGCGCCCGCTACGTCAGGGACAAGATCCTGATAAGTCGTCAGGGGTTTAAGGTTAAATTTTTTATCACCATAACGATCCGTATAAGGGATAAATCGAATCACCCAATGATTTTGGAAAAATGTATTCATGGCGGCCGTTGATTTATTCCAGTCATGCATAAATCGTCGCATTCGCCTGGGTTCCATTCCCTCTACCCGCAATTCTTCCAGCGTTTTGCCAATCGGTATTGCACGACGAAACAGGTATCGCGGAGTGGCAATCGGTTCCGGCTCCAGTTCCGGAAAATCGATCGGTTCAACAAATTCTTCCAGACTCTCAGGATACCCGTCCGGATCGAACAGGGGACGCGCCAATACCTCCTGTAGCTCCTCCACCTCAAGCTGGATAAAGTCGGCGCTCCCGTTACCGGTCGTGGCAACAAGATAATGCGTCGTCCCCAAGAGACGGGTAGCAAACCAGTCCTTGTCAGCATATTTTTCCAGCAAGCTTGAAACCTGCCCACCCGATTCCTGCTCTGCCCAGTTTCGCAAATTATTCGTTATCCGCTCACCCTCACGGGTCACCGCCCCGCCCGGACGATGCCAACCTGTTCGGGAAAGGACATGCTGAAACTGCACATTTTTGACTGCTTTATTTATGCGCTGTAAAAGATCTGTTTGTTCCTTATCTGGCCTCGCTTGCATGCAAGCATCGATAAGTTTATCTGCATCAACATCTTTAATGTAAAAATCAAAATTCTCAATCATATCGCCGGTAGTATTCATTCTAGTGAAAAATTACACACCCGGTATAACCGGAACAAAATGCAGAGCGGGATGGAACCTGAGAACCGAAAGGAAAAGCCCAATAAAATATCGATTCACTCTGTTTCAAAGCGTACACGCGCTTCATCAGAATGGCCCATCACTTTAGCCAGCCAGGGTGGAGGCATGCAGGAAAGAACGCTCTGCAACTTACTCAGCACATCCTCTGCATCTACTTCCCCAATATGTTTAATGGGATGAATAGAATGTTTTACCACTTTAGCTACAGCAGGCCCGCCAATTGAGGATACGTAGAGAATATGACAGTCACGGATCAAATCAGCCAGATAGGCGTTCTTTTCAATCTCGGCTTCCTTCCCGGTCGTTGCCCGAACATCAATGAGTCGAATGTTTTCCGGCGAAACCTGATAGATCAAAAATTGCACGCAACTTCCAAAATGCCCATCCAGCTTTCCTTCATGATTCGATGCTATTGCCACACGTACAGAGTCCGGCATTTCATTGTCAGACAGGGGGCGAATTAATATCGGATTTTCACTCATTTCATTGACCTCAACACCCGCTTGATTATTTATCATGAATCCAATGGAATAACACAGCCATCAATTTCACAAATATCTTCACATTGCGGAAAATCATATTGATCTTCACATTCAGTACAATCCTTTGATTTTATTGCATACACGCCTTTATGCGTGTGAACCGCACCGGTTGGACACACAGGCTCACAGTCACCGCATGCTGTACATATTTCAGCAACAATTTGCATAGCCATTATTAAATCTCCTGTTTAAGCATCAAGCACGTTTAAATCATCAGGCACGCTTAAATTTTAGCGTCGTGGGAAAACTGGGTGGCGGGCTAATAGGATCGATATACCATGAGGACCCATCTTCCAGTACCACTTCCCCGCCCCATTCCTCATCACTGTCTTTTTCCACCGTCTCGACCGTTGCTTCGAGATCTTTTTTTGCCACATAAAAAAGCAGCCTGCCCGACTCGGAACGGCGCAACATTACACTCGGCATAACACTCTCCTGTAACAGAATTTCGGCCCGATTTACACCGGGCCAGACAATCCGGTCAGTTAACGAATAAGATCGTAGCTGTAATCTGTCACACCCATTTCACGCGTCTCATCATCAAGACGCTCAAGAACTGAATTAACCAGCGTGGTGAGAATGTACATCGCACCTTCGTAACCCAGAGTCGTCATACGATGCAGGTGATGTCGATCAAAAATCGGAAAACCAATTCTAATCAGTGGCACCTCGAATTCCTTTCCTTTGGCCAGGGTATCGCGCTGGATAAATTTACCATAGGAGTTACCAATTAAAAAATCAGGTTTATTAGTGAATACCAGGGAACGCATATGCCACAAATCCTTGCTCGTATGTACGATAGTATTCTTGCCATAATCGGATTCACCCAACATCGCTTCCATGGCTTTTTTCCAACGCTTGTTGGCATGATTACAAAGAACATCCGTTGGCTCCGCCCCCAGTTCCAACAAGAACTTGGTCATGCCCATGACATAATCCGCATCACCGTAAAGAGCAAAACGTTTGCCGTGTAACCAGGCATGTGAATCCGTCATCATATCCAGCAGACGGCCGCGCTCCTTCTCGAGAGACCCGGAAATGGGCTTGCCTGTGAGTTCTGATACTTTCATCAAAAATTCATCGGTCCCTTCCAGCCCCATCGGTATGGCAATGTTGCTGGCTGGCTGTTTCATGGTGCCTTTTACATATTTACGCGTTTTAATCAACTGCCAGGGTTGTAAGAGCAAAGTATCAATAGCATTGGGGGCATCTTCCAGCTCTTCGATGGTGGTACCGCCGGAATACATTCTGTACTTGCCATCAGCCGGTGTATCCAGAACTTCGGAAGGATCGTTCAGAATGCTGTAATCAACGCCCATTTCTTTCATCATCCGGTGCATCACCCGGTAATTACCCAAATAGGTTTCAAATCCCGGCACCAGATTTATTTTGCCATTCTTACCGACTTCCTTATCTTCCATCTTATTAATGGTAAAATAACGTAAAGTGCCCTCAAACATGTTATCCCAACCTGTCGTATGGCTGCCGACGAAGCTGGGGGTATGTGCAAAGGGAACAGGGAAATCCTCTTCAATATGTCCTTCTTTTTTGGCGTTACCAATAAAGGCGTTCAAATCATCACCAATCACTTCCGCCATACAGGTGGTGGAGACGGCAATCATTTTAGGCTTGTATAAAGCTTTGGCATTTTTCAGACCATCATACATATTTTTCTGTCCACCGAAGACGGCGGCATCTTCCGTCATGGAATCGGAGACACAGGCAACAGGTTCCTTGAAATGACGATTAAAATATGACCGAAAATAGGCCACACACCCCTGTGAGCCATGCACATAGGGTAAGGTTTTCTCGAATCCAAGTGCGCACAACACTGAACCTAATGGCTGGCAGGCTTTGGCCGGATTTATAGTCAGTGCGGTACGCTGAAAATTAAGCTCCTGATATTCGCTGCTCGTGGTCCATTCAAACGTCTCTTTGATTTTTTGATCAGAATGCGATTCTTCAACCGTTACACGTTTGTTTTCAAGTGATTTCCTGTAGTCATCATCTCTGAACAAGGGATAACATGGCTTGATGTTGTCTACATGTTGACTCATTATTTCTCTCCTCCCGCGCCGCTAATCTGCGGACAACGGGTGTTGGAATTGATAGTACAGATTATTAAGTTTGCTGAAGCCCGTAAAAAACGCAATTATGCGTTTTCGGCAATAGCCTCATCCTCTTCAACTCCTTTTTTCCAGGGAGCGACGATTTTATTCCAGCACGGGTTATTCAGAGTCATATCCATATCGCGCGCGAAAATAGCGAAACCATCGTAACCATGGTAAGGACCTGAATAATCCCAGGAGTGCATCTGCCTGAACGGTATGCCCATTTTCTGGAAAATATATTTCTCTTTGATACCTGATCCGATTAAATCCGGCTTGATTTTCTTAACGAACTCTTCAAATTCATAACCTGTCACATCATCATAAATCAGGGTTGCTTTTCCCATGTCCTGAGTAGTTCGCTCATAATCATCGTTATGGCCAAACTCATAACCAGTACCGACGACTTCCATGCCAAGATCCTCATAGGCGCCGATAACATGCCGAGGACGCAAACCACCCACATAAAGCATAACTTTCTTGCCTTCGAGACGGGGGCGATATTTGGCGATAACTGCCTCATATTCAGCCTGATATTTTTCAATCACACGTTCTGCACCTTGTTTGATCTTATCGTCGAAGAAGGACGCGATCTTGCGCAGGCTTTCAGCAATCTTGGTAGGACCAAAAAAATTGTATTCCAGCCAGGGGATACCGTACTTCTCTTCCATGTGGCGAGAGATATAATTCATTGAACGATAGCAATGCAGCAGATTAAGTTTGACCTTGGGTGTCAGTTCCATTTCCGAGAGAGTGCCATCACCTGACCACTGGGCAACAACTCGCAGGCCCATTTCTTCCAGCAAGGTGCGTGAAGACCAGGCATCGCCACCGATATTATAATCACCGGTAATCGCTACATCATAGGGCGTGGATTCGAAGCTGTCATCGTCATCGCGCGCACCCAACACCCAGTCACGAATAGCGTCATTGGCGATATGATGCCCCAAAGACTGGGATACGCCACGAAAGCCTTCACAGCGAACCGGAACCACGACCTTGCCATATTCCTTGGCTTTCTTTTTGGCGACCGCGCTAATATCATCCCCAATCAAGCCCACCGGGCATTCTGATTGAACAGTGCTCCCTTTCATCAGCGGAAACAGGCCATGGACTTCGTCTATTAATTTATCCAGCTTTTTATCACCACCAAAGACAATATCTTTTTCCTGAAAATCAGAAGTAAAGTTGATGGTGCCAAAAGCGTTAACCCCCGTCATACCTATATAGTAATTACGGCGACCCGCACGCGAGTACTGACCGCAGCCGACAGGGCCATGAGAGATATGGATCATATCCTTGACCGGCCCCCAGACTACGCCCTTCGACCCGGCATAGGCACAGCCCCGGACGGTCATGACCCCAGGCAGTGATTTACGGTTGGAGGTCATACATTTTTTAGATTTATCAGGATCCTGATCATTGACCATTAAATGCTTAACGCGATCTTGCTTCGCTTTTTCCGGATAAACCTCCAGCACCTCCTGAATAAGCGCTTCGGTTTTTTCGTTTGTCATTGTTGCCATTGAACTGCTGCTCCTCTTCCTCCGCCACCCATCTGTGGACAGGGAATTGAAATTAAATTGTGACAGACTCTATCAATGATTGAGTTCTGCGTTTCTGAATATCGGTCTGTCATGTTTGTACAAATACACATAACCTCTATCAGCAGGCTTCAGCGGTTTTACCAATGATGCTTTCATCTTCCTCATCCAGAATACCAAATTCCATTAACAAGTCTTCGAGCTCATCCATGGTGATAGGAGTAGGAATAACGAATTTTTTGTTCTCAACAATTTTCTTTGCCAGCACGCGATACTCGTCGGCCTGACTGGCTTTCGGATCATATTCAATCACCGTCATACGACGAATTTCAGCCCGTTGTACCACATTGTCACGCGGTATAAAGTGGATCATTTGAGTACCCAGTTTTTCGGCCAGGGCGATAATCAAATCATCTTCGCGATCAGTATTACGAGAATTGCAAATCAGGCCGGCAAGGCGCACGCTACCGGAGTTTGCATATTTCACAATGCCCTTGGCAATATTATTAGCGGCATACATGGCCATCATTTCACCGGAGACCACGATGTAGATTTCCTGAGCCTTGTTTTCACGAATCGGCATGGCAAAGCCGCCACAAACCACATCACCCAGAACATCGTAGAATACAAAGTCAATGCCCTCGTCATAAGCGCCTTCCTCTTCAAGGAAGTTAATCGCGGTAATAACACCACGACCGGCGCAACCCACACCCGGCTCAGGACCGCCCGACTCAACACATTGAATATCGGCATAACCGGTTTTGAGCACATCTTCCAGTTCCAGATCTTCTACCGAGCCAGCGTCTGCCGCCATCTCCATGATGGTATTCTGCGCCTTGGCATGTAGAATCAGGCGGGTAGAATCCGCTTTTGGATCGCAACCCACTATCATTATTTTCTGACCCGCTTCAGCCATCGCTGCGACCAGATTCTGGGTGGTAGTGGATTTACCGATACCGCCCTTCCCGTAAATTGCACATTGACGCAATGCCATTGTTCTTTCTCCTTACCGTGAAAAATTAGGTGTTCTAAAACGAGATTTACATATATCCCCTTCAGCAATCACCGTGCCAATTTTTAAAATCCACCCAAATGTATGTTTACTATGAAATTTTTTTGACTCCAGTATCAGCAGGAGGCAGTGGTATTAACAACATTCACCTGCTCGTTGTACGATTAACGACAAGATGCGCGACACAAACACACCATAAATTCAAACGATTGCATAGTGGAACGTTACTTGCTTAACACTATCCTAAAGGTCGTTACCAAATAAGCTGCGGAGACAAATATGTCCAGTACAGGATTGAATGAAATTATTGCGGGTATCAGAACAGGTCAGATCGTTCCCTACCTGGGGGCGGGCGCTTTGAAAGACGTAACCGAGCTTGGTGGCTCTGAAGCCATTCCCGCCGACAGTGACAGTCTGATTCTGGCAATGAACGGGGGCCAACCTATGTCACCACGCCTGATGTATGAATTCCCTCGTGCCGCCATGAATATGGAACATAAAAAAGGCCGCAACTTCGTTAACAAGTTTTTGCATGAAACGTATGGAAAAAGAAACTGGAGCCGCGCCCGGGTGCATGACTGGCTGGCCGAGATCAAACCTGCCTACGTCATTGACATCAATCGTGATACGCAGTTACAGGATTCTTACGCCGATACACCGCATATCTTAATTCGTGGAATATCCCGTATTGGTGGCACCAACTACCGTTTTTTTATCCATCATTATGATGGTGAATCCTACCAGGAGATCGAACAGGATAAAGTGGATACCAGCCTGCCAGTGCTGTTTAAACCGATGGGCAGTCCGTTACCGGATTCGACGTTCATAGCCTCTGATGCTGACTATGTGGATTACATCACTGAATTGATGGGCGGTTTCGCCATCCCGGATTTTCTGAAACGCTACCGTAAAGGCAAGCAATACCTATTGCTCGGCATGTACCTGACCCGAGACACGGAACGTATGGTCCTGTCCGATATGATCTATGCGGCAGAAAAGCCCGCAGGCTGGGCGCTCATACCGGAACCCTCCCGAAAGGAGAAGCGTTTTTGTGAACGCAAGGGAATCACTATCATCAATGCAGATATAAGTGATTTGCTAACCGCTTCACAGACCCAACCCATAGCCGGGCATGAGTCAGGTACTCAACGCATGGGGATCTAATGATAGATTTCAAACCCTGTCTCGGGAAATACGCCTGTACCGACGATGGTACGCATTGCCGCGCCTGCGGACGACCGCATAGTGCCATAAACAGCCGTTGAGCTATTAATACAGGCACGCTGAAATTTCCCTAAAGCAGACCATCATTTTGTTGATAAACTTGCCTGCCGATGATAAATCATCTGGCATACTTGATAGCTGCGGTAACTATTAATCGTTGCACAAGTATTTGCACCATAGCCCCCTCTCCCTCCGGGAGAGGGTTGGGGTGAGGGGATAAAATACATGCGAATACTTATGTAACGATTGATACCAACCTGTTTACAGTTTGTTAGCTGCGTCAAGTGCAGCATGGATTGTTTTAAAGGGTAGAAGGAGCGAGAGAGGGGCGTCAAGTAGCGGCACAGCACCATACCCACCATACCAGTCTGCGATACGTTCATTTTTAGCATCTATCAGGAGGGCGACACCCCCTGCTTGTGTTGCAACAAAAAGGCAACGACGGCCAGCCGCAAGCAATAATTGTCCACCCAGGTCTTGATTCTGGACAGAACAATCTACCGCCAAACGGCCAAGCCTGAAAACAGGGACCTCATGACGAGCCAACCCACGCTTAACAACTTTTGGGGTACGTTCATAAGCAATAGAAGCAGGGCTTAAGCTGTAAAAACCAAGAATCCTTTTACCGCCAGCGTTATTCACAGCCAGAAATGTTTTCGCACCGCCTTTTTCATGACTTTTACGGGCATGGCGGTGCAGGAATTCATTCAGTGCATCATCACCACAATTAAAAGCTTGTCGATCATGATGTTTAGCAATAGGCTCTTCGTGCCAGTCAGGAAGTGTCATGCTCGCTTTGGCAAAGCAAATGCGGCAGCCATCAACTTTTTATTTGGCGCCGGCGGTTCTTCTAAAAGACTTAGAACATGCAGGCTGTCCCGTTCTGTAAGCTCGATATGCTCACTCTGTTCGATTATTTCTCGTGCTGCTGATACCACAGTACGAATGACGAACTCGGTCAAATTGATATGCTGCAATGTAGCTGCACGCATAAGAAGTGATTTTTCTTCCGAAGCAATACGCAGTGACATCCGATCGTTATTTTCTACTGGAATTCGCGGCACAATTGCTCCCTCCTATTTGTACGCATTAAAAGTGTACACGCACATTAAAGATTATTCAAGCCGTACTTATTTAATGCGTACAAATAGCATCTGTCGAATATATAAAAATATTCATAAATTACAGATAGTTGTCATAGATGTGCCAGGAGGAGTCATTCGTTCATAACAAAATCGGTATAATTTCTCCAGTGCCGATACTCAGATTTAACGCTTTAGCCCGTTAGTATTAATCGTTGCATAAGTATTTGTACCATAACTCCCTCTCCCTCCGGGAGAGGGTTGGGGTGAGGGGATAAAATACATACAAATACTTATGCAACGATTAATACTTCACTGAGGCTGGAAATAATAAATAATATCCATCTCTTTATGGGGAAGCCCAATGATATCAATGCACTCTGGATTGATTAGT